>JAHYJE010000020.1 GCA_019429105.1 Syntrophobacterales bacterium | reverse complement strand
CGGTTCTGAGAGGGGTCAGCGACAACTGATGTATGGTTGAGATGATGTGGCACCGCCGGGAAACCAGGCGGAAACGGAGAACACAAACATCAGCCTACAGCGTCGGGAGAAGCTGCTCTACTCGACTGTAAAAAAGTTTCTTGCTGATGGACAAATAATCTGTCTCCTGCGGATGCGCCACAAGGTATTTTTCCAGATCAGGAAACAGGGTTTTTTGATTTTTTTTGCCGTGACCATTGCCGTTAGTCGGGCCATTGAGCGGGGTGCGAGACAGATCAAATAATGCCCTTGCCGCGGGATTCGCTTCAAAAACAGCTCGGGCGGCTTGATTAATGTTCAGGGAAGAGAGGTCTTCAGGGCGGGCGAAAAATCCCTCCGCAAACAATGTCCCGAGCCGTTTATTCCCGCCTGCGATTTTCAGGAATAAGTATACGAGCAGGGCTTGCACCTGGGCTTCGCGAAAATTGCCGTTGGCATTGATGTAATCCAGAAGCGGCCGGATCGTACATCCTTCCGAGGTAAGCCATTCCTGCGCTTTTTGTAAAATCAAACGATAAAGCATTCGCTAATCTACCCGGATAAGGTCCTCCATGTCGCAGCGTAGCGCCTTTGAAAGCCTACGCAGTAAATCCACGCTGGGGGTTCGCTTATCGTTTTCGATCTGGGACAGGGCCGGGATTGATACGCCGCACTCCTTGGCCAGCGTTGCCAGTGTGAGTTTTCTATATTCACGCCATACCCTAAGAGGATTTTCCTCTGACGACAGGCGCTTGACGAATTCATGCGGGTAGGTTTCTTCACCGCCGGCAATTGCGGCAGAGATCGTACGGGCATCACGAATATCTTCCATCTCTTCCAAACGATCGATGATCGTTTCCCATTCACGAAAAGGGACGATTGCATATTCCGGTGCGCCGTTATGTTCGATGATCTGGATGTTCATTTGTAAACGTCTCCTCTCGATCCGATTTTAAGGACGTAGATTATAAGTTCTTTGTTGATAATTTCACAGATTGCCCGCCAATCCCCCACGCGCAGTCGCCAAAAAGGTGAGCCTTGCAGCGGCTTCCAGTCTCCTTGATAGGCTGCGAGATTTGCGGCGATCGATTCAAGCTCGGCATCAATCCGCCCGGCAATGCCCTTGGGCTTTTTTGCCTTGATTTTGTTGGCCTGTTTGCTGAATCTGATCGCGAACATGTTGCGAATGTTAACGGATAATTAAATGAAAATCAAATGAATTATTAACGCAAAGATTCTCTCGCTCTGTCCTGCTCAGAAAATTCCCATTTGGCAGCCGCCCGCAAGCACGCCTCCGAGGTTACGGCATTTTTCCAGGACGTCCTCGGTCAAACCACCGGTAGAAATCACCGGTTCGTAAACCTTTTTGAATTTGTAACCCAGGGCGATCCGCTCGACGCTGCGGAGGGCGCCTTCGCCGTCGTTTCCGGCGCTGATAAAAACGACATACGGTTTTCTGAACACCTTATCCTGTGCCGGGTAGAAAGTCCGGTCAAAGAAATCCTTTATCATCCCCGCCATATATCCGAAGTTTTCCGGGGTTCCGATCGCCAGACCGTCCGCCGCCAGCAGGTCTGTAACGGAGGCTTCCTGCGCCTTTTTTATCAGAACCTCCGTATTTTCAAGGAGGCGGGCGCCTTCGGCTACGGCCTGCGCCATCCTTTCGGTGTTTCCCGTCTGTGAGTGATAGATAATGAGTATTTTCGTCATGGTGTCTTGCGCTCCTTGTGGTCGCCGTACCACTCGATCTGGCGGCAGATGCCCCGAATGATTTTGACCTCCCGCGCCAGCAGCGTGGTGCGGGAAAAGAGGCGGCGGATATGGGTCATCCAGTAATCGGGATTTTCCGGCAGCAGGAAGCCGATTGCCGACAGGGTCGCCTGCAGGTGGGCGTACATGCCGTCCAGTTCCCTTGCTTCGGCGAGTTTTTGTTTAAATCCGGCGGTTTCTTCCCGGTGGGCGACAAATATTTCGTAGCAGACGACCATCGCCGCCTGGGAGAGGTTCAGCGATTTGAAGCCGGCGGTGGGAATCGAGACCAGTGTCTGGCAGAAGCGCAAATCGTCGTTGGTCAGCCCCGCGTCCTCCGGGCCGAAGAGGAGGGCGACCCGATTTTCCTGCGACGCATTGACGATCTGCTCGGCCATTTGCCGCGGCGAGACCACCGGCCCGCGCCCCCACCCCTGCCGCGCCGTCGTCCCGACCACCCAGTTGAATTCGGCCAGGGCCTCGTCAAGCGTGTCGTAATGGCGGATGTCATCAACGATATCGCCCGCGACATGGGTCGCCATCTTGCGCATTTCCTCGTCGTCGAGCTCCCGGTTGCCGACAACAATCAGCTTTGCTATGCCCATATTTTTGGCGCACCGCGCCACCGACCCGACATTCCCGGCAAACTTCGGGCCTTTCAGGACAATCGCGATGTTATCGAGTTTTGCGTGCACTCTTTAACCCTCAAACGTGTTAAAAATGAACAATCAAATGTAACCGTCCTTACCTTTTTTGTGTTATGAACGACCGGCGGAGGGTGAACTAATTTTCAAAAATAATCAATTGCTTTTTATTCGAACAAGGATGAGCAGGCGGAGAATTGCACGGCTCCCGATACAAAGCTTCACTGCCTATGAGCGGCAGAGAGAGTTGAATATGGTTTGAAAGGTGCAATTTCCGCCGCCGTTACGAAGATGATGGACACCGAGCTTAAATTTATCGTCGACAATAATGTTGGCAAAATGGCAAAGTGGCTGCGCATGGCAGGTTTTGACGCCCTCCTCTTTACCGGCGCCGACGATGCCGCAATAATCGCCGCCGCCTTGAACGAAAAACGCATACTTCTGACCCGTGACCGGCGAATTATGAAACGCCGTGTTATTGTGGCTGGACATATCCAGTCTGTCCTCATCGAGAGCGACCGTTTTACTGCACAGGTGCGGCAGGTCATTGGCGCCCTGAAATTGGATAAAGGCTGCCTTCGTCCTTTTACCATCTGCCTGGAATGCAACCGGCGGCTGGAAGGATGTCCCAAAGCAACGGTGAAGGACCGTGTCCCGCCCTACGTGTTCCTCACCCAGGACTATTTTGCCGAATGCCCCGCCTGCCACCGCCTCTACTGGCAGGGAACCCATTGGCAATCAATGAGCAGGAAAATGGAGGCCTTCTGGCGTTGCCCTTAATATTGGAGCGATAGGCGCTTTGGGATTTTTTTGAAGCTGTTCAAATACACTGTTCAAAGTTGCAATTTTTTAACAAGGTATATCAAGGATATTGTGCTTGAAATGTGGCATTTTTGAGGGAGGATCGGGGGGCTTTTGTACTTCCTGTAAGCAACAGGCTTTCTTTTTTTGAATCATCCAAGACTTCAATACAAGTCAACGATTTAGCTCATGAATCGAATCCAATGAATTCCGATGGAAATGCGCAGAGGTCAGGGCTGAAATAAACGGCTTCACATAAATATCAATATTGATACTATAAAAACATGGCCAAGGTTGAAGATATTCTGATACAGATGAAAAATAACCCCGCGGACGTTCGCTTTGCTGACTTAAGCAAAGTCTGTATTTATTATTTCGGGCAGGCGCGCCAAAAGGATGGAAGTCACCACGTATACAAGATGCCTTGGCAAGGAGACCCACGGATCAACATACAGAATAATAAGGCCAGGTAAAGTAGGTACTTTTGGCTATTGACAATTTGGAGGTTGAAGATGCCACTGAAAAATGATTGTTATACTTACCGCGTAACTTGGTCTGATGATGATCAAGAATATGTCGGTTTATGCACCGAGCTCCCGAGTTTGAGCTGGTTGGATAAGACGCCTGAGTCGGCCTTGAAGGGTATTCGTAAGACCATTGAGATTGTTATCAACGATATGACGCATACCGGTGAGGCAGTCCCGCAAACGATAGCCTGTAAAAGATATAGCGGTAAATTTATGGTTCGTGTCCCTCCTGAAATTCATAGGAATCTTGCTATTCAGGCATCGGAATCAGGCGTTAGCTTAAACCGTATAGCTGGAGCTAAACTGAGCCGCTAAACATGTAAATACCTGTTTGTTCAATTATATTTTAAATTCACTGCAAATACAAGTCGATACGATACCCATTGGTGCGACCTCATTGATTTCAGATTGGAAGTGTGCAAAGGACAGTGTAAATAAAGAATGGGGTTTGATTGTCAATGGATCCATCCCGCACTGAAATGATCAACCGCACTGGAGGGTTGTGATGAAGAAGCAATCCGGCATCCATAGTGAACCGCTCAGCAAACATAGCACCGGCGCCGTAGTGCTTTACAACAACCCGGACGGCACGATAAGTCTCGATGTCCGGCTGGAAAAGGACACATTATGGTTGAATTTAAACCAGATAGCATCCCTCTTCGATCGCGATAAATCCGTTATTTCCCGTCACTTAAACAATGTGTTCCGCGAGGGCGAACTTGACAGCGGGTCAACAGTTGCATTTTTTGCAACAGTTCAAGATGAAGGCAGGCGCATCGTCGAACGTCAGGTCGAAAACTTCAACCTCGATGCCATCCTCTCCGTGGGCTATCGCGTCAACTCCAAGCGCGGCACGCAGTTCCGCATCTGGGCGACGCAGACCTTGCGCGACCATATCCTGAAGGGGTATTCTGTTAACCAGCGCCGCTTAAAGGAACTACGTCAGTCCCTTAAGCTGGTCGGTCAGGTCTTGGACCGGTATGATGTGACATCAGACCAGGCCAGGGCGCTTCTCCAAGTGGTGACGGATTATTCTTATGCCCTTGACTTATTGGACGATTACGATCACCAGCGGGTTTCACTTGCCCGTTTGAAGAAGGCAGCGGCAAAAGGTATTGATTATCAGGAGGCCTTAATCGTCATCGAGCAGTTGCGCTGCAAATTCGGAGGATCAGATCTCTTTGGCAGAGAGAAAGACGACAGCCTTCCTGGTTCGCTGGGGGCGGTGATGCAGACGTTCAACGGGAGATACCTCTATCGGAGCCTTGAAGAAAAGGACGCGCATCTTCTTTATTTTCTGGTAAAGAACCATAGTTTCGTGGATGGCAACAAGCGCATTGCCGCCTTGTTTCTCTGGCTCATGGAGAAGAACGGTATCCTTTATTGCGCCGACGGCTCCCGGCACATTGCCGACAATGCTCTGGTCGCCATCACGCTGATGATTGCAGAAAGTAAGCCGGAAGAGAAAGACGTTCTGACGAAAGTCGTAGTCAATTTGATTACGGGTAGGAAATGATGGTGGAGATAGTGAAATTAAGCCCCACAACTTGAAACCCAAGGTCGAGGATAGAGATCATCGGTGCGAAAAAATAAACTTAAAACCCGGATCAACACGGAATTGAAACCGGTGCTGCGATCATCGGATTTTGAACGCTTTGATCTCGACCGTGCATTTGGACTGGTGCACGAATAGCTGGACATTAACGATAGGGCTGTAACGTGAGTTCTGAACGAATCAAGAGCTGGCCAACAAACGAACGTCCGCGCGAACGACTCTTTGCCGAAGGCCCGGAACGGCTGACGGATGCCGATCTGCTTGCCATCATTCTTCGCGTCGGATCAGGAACATTCAAGGTCGGTGTATCAGGGACGAACGCCTACGAGGTAAATACCCTGTTCGATGTTAGAAAATGGCCGAGGTCGCTCATGGGATTCAGAGATAGGGAGAAGTCAAGGCTCGTGCTCCTGAAGCCAAGGGTATTCTCGTAGGTGGCCTGCACATCCTAATATAGAGGGACATTACATGGAAAATATTTCGGAACTGAAACAGGTCTTTCTCCAATCCTTCCCTTCCTTTAAAAACTTCAGCGACAGCAGTCAGGAGTACCTTGATTCTGAAGACACATACAAACGGGTAACATCATCGTATCTGCACCAGTTGTTCGATGCCTGGATCTCATCAAGTTCCGACTCACTATCAACCGAAGAATTCAAGAAACTTCTAAAGAAACTATTTTCTGACAAGCTGCCCGGGCTTAAAGAAAGGCAGAACTTCATTGGATGGAGGGATCAAGACGTACTTTACAGTATATTGAATACGGAGGCAAAGTCCCGCGAATTCAAGAATCGGCTTCATGCCCTGCTCAATTCCGTTAGTATTGGCGGGGAGATCGATGAGCCGATGCAAAATCTCCTGACGTGGCTCAAAGGAAACAACTGCCCTGCCAACATGAGTAAAGCTATTCCAACCTTTTTCATCTGCTTCTGGAGTCCGCAAAATTATATCTTCATTAAGCCGGCGATTTTTGATGGGTTCCTGAAGTCGATCGGTGAAAAGCATCTCGGAGACGGCAAGTTCTTAACGGTCGAGGAGTATCGAAGGGTTCTGACGATCATGAAGACCTTGCGTGGGGAGCTGGCGGAATGGACACCGCGGGACATGATCGATTTGCAGAGCTTCTACTTTATGACTCAGGACTCTCTCAAGTGGGGTGCAACGACGCGTTTACGCGTTACAAGATCCCATGACCCTGAATGACGAGGATTTCCGTGCAGTATATGAGTAATGTCATCCAGGTGTTCGAACACACAACACTGCCAGTGAGGGGGTCGTTTACCCATGACCACTTCAAGCGTTTGGTGCAGTACAACGAACGGCATGGCAATCGGTTCTTTGCGGTCGGATTCGATCGCATCCATTTCCGAAACTATGTTGGCGTCATCCAGGTTGGAAACCTGACCATAGAGATTCTGCCCAAGGCAGACAAGGGTCCTGACTCGTCCAGCCAGAAAAAGAAGTGGCAGGGCGCTCTGATCGAAATGCTCCGTCAATCAGGATTCATCCGGGTAGCATCGATGTCGGATGCCAGGTTGAGACAGCAACTCGCCCGCTTGATCATACTGAACTATAATCCCGACGTTTGTGGCGGCAGGGAGGATGTCCTGGCGATCCTGTTCGATATGAATACCCTGTTCGAACATTTTGTCTACGTTCAGCTTAAGCGGGCAGAAATGAAACAGACGTTCCGTCGGATCTCGTTCAAGGCTCAAGTATCCCGCCCATTCTGGTCTGCCGATAATATGCAGAAGGCCATCCGTCCCGACATCATTGCCCAGATCGATACCGGTTCCAATTACGAGCGGGTCGTCATGGATACCAAATGGAAAATTCCAGGCGATGGTAAACCAGGCGATGCCGATCTGCAGCAGATGCACGCGTACAACGTCCAATTCGGTGCAAACCGAAGCTTTCTTCTTTATCCGAGAGTCGGCAACCAAGCGAATATTCAGGGGAGGTATTTCCAGGGCAAAGCACTTCAGCCATCTTTTGACCACAACTGTGGTATGGTATTTTTAGAACTGTTCGACGGGCATAAACTACGAGGCGATCTTGGAAAAGACATTGTCGCTATACTGACCAATGCCGAATTACTTTGATATCCGCAGGATTATTTATCTGCTGCCTTTATATTTTTCTTTAATTGCTCATGTGCAATACTGGATGAAAGGTGCTACCTAAAGGCATCGGATAGATTTAACGACTTCAATAAATAATTGTTAGATGGGAACGATTTCCAGTTTCATTGACTCGTAGGAGACAACAAAAAATGCATGCTTTTTGATAGGCATTACGGGTCGTACTCTGCGGTTAGTGGGCGTCTTCCAGGCAGAATTTCCCGAATTTTTCAGGCGGGGGCACGGGGTAGGCGCCGTTGTAACAGGCAAGGCAGAAATTATCCCCCGGCAGTTCCATCGCATCGATCATTCCGGCGAGAGACAGGTAGTGAATGCTGTCGAGACCGATAAACGCCGCAATTTCCTGTTCGGTCGCCTTCCCGACGGCGATCAGTTCGCCGCGCACCGAAAAATCGATCCCGTACGGACAGGGGTTGCGGGTCGGCGGACAGCTCACCGCCATGTGGATCTCCTTCACCCCGCATTCGCGCAGGCGGCGCACCCGGTTTCTACTGGTCGTTCCCCGAATAACGGAATCCTCGATGATCAGGATTTTTTTGCCTTCGAGCAACGGGGTAACCGGGTTGAGCTTCACCTGCACGCCGAAATCCCGCATGATCTGACTGGGCTGGATGAAGGTTCTGCCGACATAATGATTTCTTATCATCCCCATTTCAAAGGGAATCTTGCTTTCCTCCGCATAGCCGATCGCTGCGTAATTCCCCGAATCGGGAAACGGCATCACCAGCTCTACGTCCGGACGGTACTCCCGCGCCAGATTGCGCCCCAGCCGTTTGCGGCACATATAGACGTTCCTGCCGAAGACGTTGCTGTCCGGGCGGGAGAAATAGATCAGCTCGAAGATGCAATGGGCGGGCTTGACCGGGGTAAACGGCTTCATGCTGTGCAGCCCGGTTTCGTCAATGAACACCATCTCGCCCGGCTCTATGTCGCGGATGTACTTCGCCCCGACCAAATCAAACGCGCAGGTCTCGGACGCCACAGCCCAGCCGCCGTTGAGGGTTCCCAGCGACAGCGGCCGGAAGCCCCGGGGATCGCGGAAGGCGACAATCCTGTTTTTGGTCAGCATGACGATGCTGTAAGCCCCCTCCACCCGGGCCAGGGCCTTCGTGATCGCTGTCTCCAGTCCTTCTTTCAAGTAGGGCGCCATCAGATGGACGATCACCTCGCTGTCCATTGTGGACTGGAAAATCGCCCCCTTCTGTTCCAACTCCGCCCTTAGCGCCAGGGCATTGACAATATTTCCGTTATGGGCAAGCGCGTAGTACTCGTCGGCGTGATGCACCAAAAAAGGCTGGGCATTGGAAAGCACCGAAGAGCCGGTGGTAGAGTAGCGGACATGGCCGATGGCCAGGTTCCCGGGAAGTTTCGAGAGGACATCCTCGTGAAAAACCTCCGAGGCCAGCCCCATCCCCTTGTGTTCCCAGACATGGCAACCGTCGGCAGAGGTAATCCCCGCGCTTTCCTGCCCGCGGTGCTGCAGAGCAAAAAGGCCGAAAAATGCAACCCGTGCAGCATCCTCGTGGCCATAGACCGCAAAGACCCCGCACTCCTCGCGCGGCCCTTCCTCGTCCTCGTACGTTTTCATTTCTTGCATCCCGTTATTGCCCCTGATTATAAGCTATGATGATACTCCTGCAGCGGCGCCACCCCCCACGCCTCCTGCTTAAGGGCGTGGACCGCCTCGGCAAGCGCCCGGGCGCCGGAGAGGGTTGTTGTGTAGAGGACATTGTACAGGAGAGCTCCCCGCCTTATATGGCAGGCATCCAGGGAGGAACGCCTGCCCAGACTGACGTTGATCACAATCTGGAGTTCGCCGTTCTTGATATGATCGACAACATGGGGACGTCCCTCGCTGACCTTATTGACTGTTTCAACCAAAACCCCATGCGCGCGCAATGTTTCCGCCGTTCCGCCGGTTGCGACGATCCTGAATCCCATTGCTGCAAAGGAGCGCGCGACGGGAACTATACGTTCCTTGTAGAAATCATGCACGCTCAAAAACACCTTGCCCGAGAGGGGAATCTGGAACCCGGCGGCCATCTGCGATTTGGCGAAGGCCAGGCCGAAGGAGTGGTCGATGCCCATCACCTCGCCCGTTGATTTCATCTCCGGGCCGAGCAGAATATCGACGTCGGGGAAACGGTTGAATGGAAAAACCGCCTCTTTTACCGAAATATAAGCGGGGCGCACCGGCACTGTGAAGCCCAGTTCCTCCAGTGTTTTCCCCAACATGACCTTCGTCGCCAGTTTGGCCAGCGGCACTCCGGTGGCCTTGCTGACAAACGGCACGGTGCGCGACGCCCGGGGATTCACCTCCAGCAGGTACAGTTTGTTATCCTTGATTGCGTACTGGATATTCATCAGGCCGACAACATGGAGTTCGGCGGCAATCGCCTTGGTCTGACTCTCAATCCTGGCGAGAATTTCCGGGGAAAAGGTCATCGCCGGCAAGACGCAGGCGCTGTCGCCGGAGTGGATGCCAGCTTCCTCGATATGTTCCATGATTCCGGCTACAACCGTTGTTTTTCCGTCGCTGATCGCATCGACATCGGCCTCGATTGCATCCTCGAGAAACTTGTCGATCAAAACCGGATGGCCGGCGGAAACCTCCAGCGCCCGCCCCATGAACAGCCGCAGACTTGCCTCGTCGTAGATGATTTCCATCGAACGCCCACCGAGTACGTAAGAGGGGCGCACCAGAACCGGGTAACCGATGCGGCCGGCAACGCTTACCGCTTCCTCCTCAGTCATCGCCGTATCGTTGTCCGGCTGAAGCAGATCCAGCCGCCGCACAATCTCCTGAAAACGCTTCCGATCCTCCGCACGGTCGATCGCGTCGGGCGAGGTGCCCAGAATCGGCGCCCCCGCCTGCTCCAGACTGCGGGCCAGGTTCAGCGGGGTCTGCCCTCCGAATTGCACGATCACTCCTTCGGGCTTCTCCTCCTTCAGAATATGCAATACATCCTCGAGCGTTACCGGTTCGAAAAAGAGCCGATCCGAGGTGTCGTAGTCGGTGCTGACCGTCTCCGGGTTGGAATTTACCATGATGCTCTCCAAACCCTCCTCTCGAATCGCATACGAGGCATGGACGCAGCAGTAATCGAATTCGATCCCCTGTCCGATCCGGTTCGGACCGCCGCCGATGATCATGATCTTCTTTTTCCCGGAGGGCCGCGTCTCGGTTTCGGTTTCGTAGGTCGAATAATAATACGGGGTAAAGGCCTCGAATTCCGCCGCGCAGGTGTCAACAAGCTGGTAAACGGGAACTATCCCGGCGGCATAGCGACGAGCGCGGATTTCCTCCTCGGGGAGATTCCAGAGGGCGCCGAGATAACGGTCGGCAAAACCCAGCCGTTTTGCGGCATACAGGTTGTCGGTTGAGAACCCCTCCCTCCGGAGTTCTTCTTCTGCCGCCACAAGCGACTTTATCTGGCGCAAAAACCAGGGGTCAATCATCGTAAGTTCATGTATTCGTTCAATAGTCATCTGACGGCTGAACGCAATCGCGATATAGAAAAGCCGTAGCGAATTAGGTTGCTGCAGCTTCTGCTCCAACTCCTCGGGAGAACAGTCCTTTTCCTCGTCAGTGCCGTCCAGCAGACCGAAGCGCTTGATTTCCAGCGAGCGGATCGCCTTTTGCAGGGACTCGTGAAAGGTGCGGCCGATCGCCATCGTCTCGCCGACCGACTTCATGGACGTTGTCAAAAAATCTTCTGTTTCCGGAAACTTCTCGAATGTCCAGCGGGGAATTTTGACGACGCAGTAATCGAGCGTCGGCTCGAAGGACGCCATCGTTTCGCGGGTGATGTCGTTGGGCAGCTCATCGAGCGTGTAACCGACGGCCAGCTTCGCGGCGATCTTCGCAATCGGAAAACCCGTCGCCTTCGAGGCCAGGGCGGACGAACGGGAAACGCGGGGGTTCATCTCGATGACGATCATCTCGCCGGTTTCAGGATGGAGCGCGAACTGGACGTTCGACCCCCCGGTTTCCACGCCGATCTCCCGGATGACCGCGATTGCCGCATCCCTCATTATCTGGTACTCGACGTCGGTCAGCGTCTGAGCCGGGGCTACGGTAAGCGATTCGCCGGTGTGCACGCCCATCGGATCGAGATTCTCGATCGAACAGATGATGACGACGTTGTCTGCGCGATCGCGCATCACCTCGAGTTCGTACTCCTTCCAGCCGAGGGCGGACTGCTCCAGCATGATCTCGTGGATGAGCGAAGCATCGAGACCGCCCTTGGCGATGGCGGCGAGCTCTTCGCGGTTGTAGGCAACCCCGCTGCCCGTCCCGCCGAGGGTAAACGAGGGGCGAACAATAATGGGAAACCCGATCTCGGCGGCAACCAGAAAAACCTCCTCCATCGTCCGGGCAAAGCCACTTTTGGGAACCTTCAGGCCGATCTTTTCCATCGCGCTACGAAAGAGCTGCCGATCCTCCGCCTTGTGGATGGCCGCAAGCGACGCCCCGATCATCTCGACGCCGTATTTTTCCAACACCCCGGACTCGGCGACCGCGACCGCCGTGTTCAGGCCGGTCTGTCCGCCGAGGGTAGGAAGCAACGCATCCGGTCTTTCTTTTTCAATAATCTTTTCAAGAACTTCTGGCGTAATAGGTTCTATATAGGTGCGATCTGCCGTTTCCGGGTCGGTCATGATCGTCGCCGGGTTGGAGTTGACCAGCACCACCTCATAGCCCTCTTCCTTCAGAGCCTTGCACGCCTGGGTGCCGGAATAGTCAAACTCGCAGGCCTGGCTGATGATGATGGGACCGGAGCCGATGATCAGGATTTTTTTCAGATCGGTTCTTTTCGGCATATCACTCCCATTCGATGGTGGCGGGCGGCTTCGAGCTGATGTCATAGACAACCCGGTTGACGCCGCGCACTTCATTGATGATCCGGTTGGAAATGCGCCCCAGGAGCTCATGCGGGAGCTTCGCCCAATCGGCGGTCATCGCGTCCTCGCTGGTCACCGCCCGGATCGCAATCGCATCCTCGTAGGTTCTCTGGTCGCCCATAATCCCGACGCTGCGGATCGGCAGCAAAACAGCGAACGACTGCCAGAGCTCCCGATACAACCCCGCCGCCTTGATCTCTTCCATCAGCGCCGCATCGGCGTTGCGCAGCACCGCGAGCCTTTTGGCGGTGACCTCGCCGACAATCCGCACGGCGAGTCCGGGTCCGGGAAATGGCTGCCGCCAGATCAGCTCGTCGGACATCCCGAGTTCCTTCCCCAAAAGCCGCACCTCGTCCTTGAAGAGGTGCTTCAGCGGTTCGACGAGTTTCAGCTTCATGTGTTTCGGCAATCCACCTACGTTGTGGTGGGATTTGATGACGGCGCTCGGCCCGCCGAAGGCCGAGTGCGATTCAATCAGGTCGGGGTAGAGGGTGCCCTGGGCAAGAAACTCCGCGTTCGGAATAGCCTTTGCCTCCCGGTCGAAGACCTCGATAAAGGTGCGGCCGATGATCTTGCGCTTACGTTCCGGATCGGTTACCCCCTTCAGCCTTTCCAGAAATGTCTTCCCCGCCCGGGCAAAACGCAGGTTCATCCGGAAATGCCTCCCGAAAACCTCCCGCACCTTTTTCCCTTCGTCGAGACGCAGCAGGCCGTTGTCCACGAAAACGCAGGTGAGGCGGCGGCCGATCGCCCGCTGCAGCAGGACGGCCGCGACCGAGGAATCAACCCCGCCGGACAGACCGAGCACCACCCGTTTGTCGCCGACCGTCCTTTGGATATCCACGATCGCATCGCGGATAAAGGCGTTCATCGTCCAGCTCTTTTCACAGCGGCAGATCCCGAACAGGAAGTTTTCAATGATCTTTTTTCCGTGCACGGTATGGACGACCTCGGGGTGAAACTGCAGACCGTAGAGGCGGCGCTTTGTGTCTTCGGCAGCGGCGACCTCCGTGTTCTTCGTGCCGGCGGTAATGGAAAAACCCTTCGGCAAACGGCCGATCCGGTCGCCGTGGCTCATCCAGGAATTGGTTGTCCCGGCAACTCCGGCCAGGAGCGCCCCTCCCTTTTCCGCCACATTTAACTCGGCCAGGCCGTACTCCCGTTTTTGCGAGGCGATCACCTTGCCGCCCAAGGCATCTACCATGAACTGCAAGCCATAGCAGATTCCCAAAACCGGAACGCCGAGTGAAAATACACCCTTATCGACGCGCGGGGCATTCTTTTCGTAGATGCTGGCCGGCCCGCCGGAAAGAATAACCCCCTCGGGCTGCAAATCCCGTATCTTTTCAATTGCGATATCCGGCGGCTCGATCTGGCAGTAAATCTGATGCTCACGGACGCGCCGGGCGATAAGCTGGTTGTACTGGGAACCGAAATCGATAATCAGAATCATGCTTTACTCCTTATTCATGAGCTTGATGAACTCATCAAACAGATATGAGGCGTCGTGCGGACCCGGCGCCGCCTCTGGATGGTACTGAACGCTGAAGGCGGAAAGCTCCGGATAGAGAAGACCCTCCGAAGTGCAATCGTTGAGGTTTTCCTGGAGGTTTATGGACATTAAGCTGTGCTTTGTTCTGCCTTCGGGAAGCGACTCGGGCAGTACCACAAAGCCGTGATTCTGAGAGGTTATTTCCACCTTTCCGCTTTGTATGTTGCGCACAGGCTGATTGATTCCGTGATGGCCGAACTTCAGCTTCGCTGTCCGGCCGCCCACCGCCTGCCCCAGGATCTGATGGCCGAGACAGATGCCGAAAATAGGCGCCTTACCCAGCAGGTTTTTCACTGTCTCGACGATGTACGGCAGGGCCGCCGGATCGCCGGGTCCGTTGGACAAAAGAACCCCGTCCGGCCGCAGGGCGAGGATTGCGTCGTGCGTCGTTGTGGCCGGAACAACCAGCACCTCGCACCCCCGTTTTTCCAGGTTCCTCAAGATGTTGTATTTTACACCGCAATCAAGCACCACGACGCGATGCCGAAAGACAGCCCCCGCATCTGCATCGCCTGCGGATGCTGCTTTCCAGAGATAGGGAGTTTGACAGCTCACCTCCCGCACCAGATCCCGTCCGACCAGCCCCGGATATGCACGTACGCGCGCAAGCAAGGCCTCAACGTCGTCTGTTTCGGTCGAGAGAATCCCCCGCAGCGCCCCCGCGGTGCGAATACGGCGGGTCAGGGCGCGGGTGTCGATTCCTTCCACGCCAAGCTTGCCATGGCGCTCGAGAAATGTCTTCAAATCCTCCCGGGACCGCCAGTTGCTGGGAATATCCTGATACTCCCGGACGATAAAGCCCTCCAGATGTATGCCTGCGGATTCCATATCATCGGGATTAATGCCGGTATTGCCAATCAGCGGGTAGGTCATGACGACGATCTGCCCCTTGTACGAGGGATCGGTCACGATCTCCTGATAGCCGGTCATGCCGGTATTGAAGACGACCTCTCCTGGCATCTCGCCTCCGCCGGCAAAGGCCAGGCCCCGATAAACGCTGCCGTCGTCGAGGACCAGCAGGGCAGTTTTTTGTCTTTTTTCAAACATGTTTTATAACTCCCCGTGTCTTCCCGCGCGCAGGAACGGGTGGCAACCGCTCGCCCGCATCAGGCTTCGCTTCGCCAGCGTAAAAAAAGAGGGGAGTTATCAGAAAGTTCCTATCGCGTAAAGAAAAATTCAGAATAACTCCCCTGTATTGCATAGATAGGCATTACGCCTACAGCATCGGCAGATAACGGTCGATCTCGTACTGGCTTACATGGACACGGAAGTGATCCCACTCGACCTTCTTGTTTTCGATGAACTTTTCAAAAATGTGCTCCCCTAAAGTTTCGCGAACCAGCTCACTTTTCTGGACAATCTGCAGGGCCTCGTACAGGCTGCCCGGAAGCGAGGTGATGCCGGCCTCGGCGCGGGCCTTTTCGTCCATCTCGAAGATGTCGGTCTCCACCGGTTCGGGAAGCTTGTAGCCCTTTTCCATCCCTTTGAGTCCCGCCGCCAGCATGACCGCAAAGGCCAGGTACGGATTGCATGCCGGATCCGGCGAACGGTACTCCATCCGGGTGGCCTTCTCCTTGCCGGGCTTGTACATCGGCACGCGCACCATCGCCGAGCGGTTGCGTCTTGCCCAGGCCACATAAACGGGGGCTTCGTACCCGGGAACCAGGCGTTTGTAAGAGTTGATCCACTGGTTGCAGATTGCCGTTATTTCAGGGGCATGCGTCATGATGCCGGCGATATACTGCTTGGCGGTCTTCGAAAGATTGTACTTGTCCCGGCCGTCAAAAAAGGTGTTTTTGTCGCCCTTGAACAGGGATTGATGGACATGCATACCGCTGCCATTCTGTCCAAAAACCGGTTTCGGCATAAAGGTCGCGTAAACGCCGTTCAGCCGGGCAATCTCCTTGACCGCGGTGCGGTAGGTCATCACCTTGTCGGCCATTTTCAGCGCCTCGTCGTACCGCAGATCGATCTCATGCTGGCTCGGGGCAACCTCGTGATGGCTGTACTCAACCCTGATGCCCATATCCTGAAGGGCAAAGATTGTCTGGCGGCGCAGATCCGTCGCCCGGTCAACCGGCAGACCATCGAAATAGCCGCCCATATCCAGAAACTCCGGCGCCTTGTCGCTGGCGAAATAGAAAAATTCCAGCTCCGGGCCGACATAGAAGGTGTATCCCTTGTCGGTCACCTTTTTCAGCGTCCTTCTCAAGACATACCGGGGATCGCCCTCATACGGTTTCCCGTCCGGGGTCTGGATGTCGCAGATCATCCGGGCAACGGGCCGCTCCGTGGGCCGCCAGGGGATAATCTGAAATGTCGTCGGATCTGGCATCGCGATCATGTCGCTTTCCTCAATCCGGCAGAAACCGGCGATCGAGGAACCATCGAATCCCATTCCCTCTTCCATCCCCATTTCCAGCTCGTCGGGGGTAATGCTGAAAATCTTCTGCACCCCCAGCACATCGGTGAACCAGAACTGAATGAAACTGACGTTTCTGTCTTTTACCACCTTCAAGACATCCTTGCTGGTCTTTAAATCATACATGGCTCCTCCTCCTCTTAAGCAAATGAATTACCCTTATCGGCTATTCCAGCGGAACATTGGCGACAAGATTCCATACACCCGTCGGACAGACGCCCGCACAGGTTCCGCAACCGATGCAGAGACTGTCCTCAACGACATATTCAAAACGTCCATCTTCTCCTTCCTTACGGGAAATCGCGGTCTGCGGGCAGGCCGTCTCACACATCCCGCAATCCCGGCAGCCGCCACAGGACGCGCAATTAGCCGCGCACGCAACGATGTCCTCGAAATGCTGCGGGCGCGGATCGTAATACTGGAGTTTTACCCGTTCAACCGTGATCGTCGGAATCTGATCGTATGTCTCTCTTCCCGACCCCGCAGCATGTCGTCAATCGCCACCGCCGCCTTGCGGCCGGAACCGATCGCATCGGTCAGAAGGCCCAGACGCGCGGCATCTCCCACCGCATAGACGCCGGGTGCGGAGGTTTGATAGTTGGCATCGATCGAGATAAAACCCCGTTCTGTTTTTATCTCGTCCGGCAGAAACGAAAGTTCGAACCGTCATGCCCCTCCTTCATGACGTCAAGGGCGCGGATCGCCACCATCGGCGATAACGGTTCCTGACTCGTGACGGCAAACAGTCTGCACATAACACCCTACCTTTCCTGTTATAAAAAAACATATCTGAATTTCAGCGGCGCCTGCCATTTATTTATACCCATGTTTCGCAGGGCAAGCCGTTGCGTCTCGTTTCCATTCTGGGCCCAATGGTATAAGCCAAATGTATGCCAAAAAATACCAAACTATCTATCAAATTGATACAACGACGTTTTAAACACCGGGCAACTTTAAGAGCGTCAATTCCGAGTAACAAAGATGTATCATTACCTAATAAACAAACAAAGATGTATCATTTCTTGCGGAAGGAGCGGTAATCTATGCCCAGTTTACTGATCCGGTATTGCATGATCCGTTTTGTCGTTCCCAGCAACCTGGCAGCCCGGGTTTGATTCCCCGCCGTTTCCCGCAGGGCGGTGACAATCATGGCTCTTTCCTCTGATTTTACTGCCGCGTCGAGCCTGTTGAACTCCTTTTTGACGACCTCTTCAATGCAACTTTGCAGGGACGGGGGCAGATGTTCCGGTTCAATGGTTGCTCCGTGCGCGACAAGAATGGCCCGCTCTATGCAGTTTTCCAGTTCCCGGACATTGCCCGGCCAATGATAGGCCATAAAAATATCAGATACAGCCGGGGAAATTTTCTGCGCCGGTTTTCCTGTTTCTCTTGAATATTTAACGACAAAGTGAGCGGCCAAAAGCAGGATGTCTGTCCCCCGTTCGCGCAGCGACGGCAGGTAGATGGGAAAGACGTTTAACCGGTAAAAAAGATCGGAGCGGAAACGGCCCAGAGAAACATCCTGCTCCAGATTGCGGTTGGTCGCCGCGATGATCCGCACATCAACTTTGATCAGGCGGGAAGAGCCCAGCGGCTGGAACTGCCTTTCCTGCAGGACCCGCAGCAGCTTGGCCTGGGCGGAAAAGGAGAGTTCGCCTATTTCATCGAGTAAAATCGTTCCCCCATTGGCTTCTTCAAAACGCCCCCTGCGCCTCGCCAGGGCGCCGGTAAAGGCCCCTCTTTCATGCCCGAACAGTTCGCTTTCGAGCAGTGTCTCCGGAATTGCAGCACAGTTCACCTGCACAAGCTGCCCCTTCATGCGGGAACTGTTGTTATGGATTGCCCGGGAGACCAGTTCCTTACCGGTTCCGGTTTCACCGTGGAGCAGCACGGTTGTATTGGCATCGGCTACTTGGGCGATCATTTGAAAAACGGCCTGCATGGCCCGGGAACGACCGATAATGTCAAAAGTGGGAAGACGGTTGCTGCCCATTAGATCGCGCAGGCGGTGGTTTTCCCCTTCCATGGCCCTGCTGTGAACTGCCTTGGCAAGCATTTCGGCTACTGAGGAGAGAATAGCTATTTCCTTTTCTATATCAGTAACTTGCCTGGCTGCCTTGTCCGCCGACAACACCCCCACGACCTGAGTCCCGTAGATTATCGGGACACAGAGGAATGACAGCTCTGAGCGGTTTAAAAAACGGCGGGCGCCGGTTCGGTCGAGAAAATGGAGTTCTTTCCCCAGATTCTCAATGGCAAGTGGTCTCCCTGTCTGCGCAACCTTGCCGGTAATGCCTTCGCCGGGAAGGTATGTCACGTTTATGCTTTTGATATCAACGCCATAAACAACATCCAGCCAGGCCTCCCTGGTCTCGCGATCCAGGAGAGAAACCATGCCGCGCTGCATCCCCAGACGAGCGCTTATCTCCTGCAGGGCCTGAGTGATCTGTTCCTTCAGCTCCCCCGGTTTTGCCAGAATTCGCGCAATTGCATGCAGCGCAGCCAGTTCCTCAAAGCTGTAGATGCCCTGAGCATTCATTCCCTTTTTCTTGCCCTCCCGATTTGATCTTGAAATAGACGCCATTTGGCTTAAAAATGCAACATATATATACATCACCGCTGCAAAGCAAAAGGTCCTATAAAATTTGCTGAAGGTCTTATATCAAATATCCGGACCATTTAAAATATTGTTGACACGTGAAAGATCCTTCGTTATAGATAACAAAATTTTTAAGAAACCCTGCCGAACATTTTATATATTTTTTAGAATCGCAACAAGCAGCTCTTCGCAGGGCAAAAGATGGATTGAGGGGACGCATCCCCGAAATGGTTGGAACGGGCAAGGCAACGTATGGCGAAACCAAAACTTAAACGTCATGTGATCAACCGGAACTGGTGCAAGGGATGTGGAATCTGCGTCCATTTTTGCCCCAAAAAGGTTCTGGAACTGGATGACCAGGAAAAAGCGATTGCCGCGAGACCAACGGATTGCATAGCTTGCAAGCTTTGCGAGCTGAGGTGCCCGGATCTGGCAATTGTGGTCGAAACGGAGCAGGAGTGAAATGGGCGGACAAGTGAAATTTGTGCAGGGCAATGAGGCTTGTGTTGAGGGCGCCCTTTACGCCGGACTTGGTTTTTTTGCCGGTTACCCGATCACCCCCTCCACCGAGATCGCGGAACTGCTGTCGGCGCGTCTGCCGCAAAAATGCGGGATCTTCATGCAGATGGAGGACGAAATCGCCTCGATCTGCGCGATTATCGGCGCGTCCCTGACCGGCAACAAGGCGATGACGGCGACAAGCGGCCCCGGGTTTTCACTGATGCAGGAGGCATTGGGGTTCGCGGTCATGGCGGAGATTCCCTGCGTGATAGTCGATGTCCAGCGTGGTGGTCCTTCGACAGGATTACCGACCAAACTCAGTCAGGGAGACGTCAATCAGGCCCGTTGGGGCATCCACGGGGATCACGCCATTGTAGCCATGACAGCCTCCAACCATCAGGACGTCTTTTCGATTACAGTTGACGCGTTCAACTTTGCGGAAACTTATCGCACCCCGGTTATTCTGCTGTTCGACGAAGTGATCGGGCATATGCGGGAGCGTCTCGAGATTCCCCCTCCCGGCAAGTTGCCGCTTGTGGAAAGATTGAAGACGTCCCTCCCTGACGGGGTTGACTACCACCCCTATCTCCCCCGCGAGGACGGCAGGCTCCCTATGTCCGATTTCGGGGGCGTGCATCGCTATAATGTCACCGGGCTTTTTCACGACATGTGGGGCTTTCCCTCCGAAGACCCCAAGGTAGTTTACGGATTGATGCGCCACCTGACGGACAAAATCGAACATCATGTCGATGATCTGACAAGGTACCGTGAATACTATACCGAAGACGCGGAGACGCTCTTGATTTCCTATGGCTCATCGGCCCGTTCCGCATTGCACGTGGTTATGAACCGCCGTCAACGCGGAGAGAGGCTTGGCTTGCTGGAACTTCAGACCCTGTGGCCGTTTCCCGCCGCGCTGGTAAGGGAAAAGGCGCAAAATGCCCGATATGTGGTGGTCGTGGAGATGAACATGGGGCAGGTTCTCCAGTCCGTCAAGTCGGCGGTGGAAAGGCCGGATAAGGTCTCTCTGGCCAACCAGGTGGACGGAACCCTGATTACCCCGACTTCGATCTTGAATATTCTCCGAATAATCCAGGGAAGAGGAGTGTAGCATGAGCACAAGGGAGTACATCCGCGAACGGTTCTTCCCCCACCTCTGGTGTCCGGGATGCGGGCATGGCATTATTTTGAACGGCCTGCTTCATGCCGTTGAGAATATCGGACTCAAAAAAAACGACATCGTGATGGTATCGGGAATTGGCTGTTCCTCGCGCATCTCGGGATATCTCGATTTTCATACGCTGCACACAATCCACGGCCGGGCGCTGGCGTTTGCCGCCGGCGTCAAGATGAGCCGTCCGGAGCTGACGCTGCTGGTGCCGATGGGAGATGGGGATGCCCTTTCCATCGGGGGCAATCATTTCATCCATGCCTGTCGCAGAAACATCGACATGACGGCTATCGTCATGAACAATCGTGTTTACGGAATGACCGGCGGGCAGTACTCGCCCCTGTCCGGATACGGCACCTACGCGACAACCGCTCCCTATATGAACATCGATCCGGATTTCGATGTCGTGGCTATGGCCGTTGCGTCCGGGGCGTCCTTTGTGGCCCGTTCCACAACCTACCATATAAAGCAATTGACTGATGTGCTGGAAGCGGCAATTCTCCACAAGGGATTCTCGGTCGTTGAAGTCATGAGCCAATGTCCCACGTACTTTGGCAGAAAGAACAAAGAGGGCAGCGCCTCCGAGATGATGGAGAGGTTCAAAACACGCACGACCCCCATCGGGTCCCGGGAAAAGCTGGCGGATTCCTCGCTGATCGAACGGGGAATTTTCGTCAACAGAGAGGCGCCTGAGTACTGTGATGAATATCACAACATCATCGAACGGGCGACAAAGGGTAAGTAATTATGGAACGATGCAGAATGGTTTTTTCCGGTTCCGGCGGGCAGGGGGTGATCACCGCGGCGATCATTCTGGCGGAAGCTGCCGTGCTTTATGAAAACCTGATTGCGGTGCAGGCTCAATCTTACGGCCCGGAAGCGCGGGGAGGCGCCACCCGCTCCGACGTCATCATCGCCGATTCGCCGATCTACTTTCCGAAGGTGACCCAGCCCAATGTTCTGGTTTGTCTTACCCAGCAGGCATACGCCGGTTTCTCATCGATAATCCGTCCGGGGGGGCTGCTTCTTACCGATGCCCGCTACGTAAAAACGGAGAAGAAGGTGGAGGCGCGGCAGCTCAATCTGCCCATGTACGATACGGTTATGGAAAAGATCGGCAAACCCATCGTCTTTAACATCTTTATGCTCGGCACGCTTATAGGGCTTACGCGCCTGGTGCGTCCTGAATCCATCATCAAGGTGCTGGAAAAACAGATACCGCCAGGTTTTTTGGCGATGAATCAGCAGGCCTTGGATCTTGGACTTAAACTCGGCGAGGAATTCCGGTAAGCGAAGACTGCGCAGGGGTTAAAACAGACAAGGCCTTAATGGCGGTGATCTTTGGGAAAGTATAGATAATCACCGATGCTTTCTTCTTCTTTTTTACAAAATACTAAGTTTCATTATTCAGATTTCCGGCCCGTAAAACGGCCCGTTTTTAAAGCGGGCTCTTTGCGAGTCGGAGCGAGGCCATCAGAGAAAAAATATGGCAATGAATCCTCATGCCCGGTTTTTGCGATGCCGAACATGAATATATAATCCCTGGAGGCACATAGATGAAGATCCACGAGTATCAGGCAAAGGAACTCCTTCGGGAATACGGGATTCCCGTTTCCCGCGGCGGCTCGGCTGCCACCCCGGAAGAGGCACGCCGCGCGGCTGGGGAATTATCGGGAAAAGTCGTAATAAAGGCGCAGATTCACTCCGGGGGTAGGGGCAAGGGGGGCGGGGTCAGACTCGCTGCTTCACCGGAAGAGGCGTTTGCCGTCTCCGAAAAGATCATCGGGATGCAGCTTGTCACCCATCAGACCGGCCCGGAAGGGAAGAAGGTGCGCCGCGTACTGGTGGAGGAGGCGTCGGAGGTGCAAAGGGAATTATACCTGAGCCTGCTGGTGGATCGCTCGCAAAAAAGGGAATGCGTTGTCTTGATGGCGTCGGAGGCGGGCGGCATGGAGATAGAAAAGGTGGCTGCCGACTCTCCCGAGAAGATCGTTTCCTGCGCACTCCACCCGGTTGTGGGATTCAGCCCCTTCCAGGCGCGCAAACTGGCCGCGGCTCTTCATTTAAACGCCGAACAGCGCCAAACATTTACCGAGATTGTCCGCAACCTCTACCGGCTGTTTTTGGACAAGGATTGTTCCCTTTTAGAGATAAACCCGCTGGCCATTATCGCAGACGGCAGGCTCCTCGCCCTCGATGCCAAGCTTGATTTCGACGATGACGGACTCTACCGCCATCCGGAAATAAAGGGGCTGCGGGATCAGGACGAAGAGGCCCCCCTGGAGGTAGCGGCAAAAAATGCCTCGGTAAACTATATAAAATTAGAGGGTAACGTCGGCTGCATGGTCAATGGGGCGGGGCTTGCGATGACGACGATGGACATGATCAAGATGGCGGGTGGGGAACCGGCCAACTTCCTCGACGTCGGCGGTGGCGCATCGCCGGAGCAGATTCAAAAGGCCTTCACAATCCTGACCGCCGATCCCCATGTAAAGTGCATCCTCGTAAACATCTTTGGCGGCATCCTTCGGTGCGACAGGGTTTCCGCCGGGCTGATCCAGGCCGCTCGCAATATCGAGCTTAAGCTGCCGCTGGTGGTGAGGCTCCAGGGGACGAATGTTGCCGAAGGCAGAAAGATGCTCGCTGAATCGGGGCTTCGGTTCACGGTGGCAGAAGGTCTTTACGAGGCGGCCCGGCAGGCTGTCGCTCTGGTGCCGTAAGCTTGCCTAACCAAGTGCCGCCTTCGCAAGCGGACTTTGATTAAAAAATGAAAGGCGTCGAGGAGAGAATTTCCTATGGCCATATTGCTGGATGAAAAGTCACGGATTGTAATTCAGGGGATCACCGGCTCCGAAGGGAGCTTTCACACCCGGGAAGCGGTGAAGATGGGAACGAGGATTGTTGCCGGCGTTACTCCGGGCAAAGGGGGTGCTGAATTGGACGGCATTCCCGTTTATGAGTGCGTGGCGGAGGCCGTTAAAGGGCATGGAGCCAATGTTTCCGCAATCTACACGCCGGCGGCCTTTACCCCGGATGCCGTCTTCGAGGCTATTGAAGCGGGTATTGAGCTTATAGTCTGCATGACGGAGGGAATTCCCGTCCTCGAGATGGTTCGAGTAAAACAGGCGCTGAAGGGGTCCGGGGCCAGAATGATCGGCCCGAACTGCCCGGGAATCACAACCCCGGGCGTAGGCAAGGTCGGCTTCATGCCGAACTTTATCCATAAACGGGGAAACGTCGGAGTTGTCTCGCGCAGCGGTACCCTCACCTACGAGGTGATCTGGCAGTTGACGAATCTGGGGATAGGCCAGTCAACCTCGGTAGGAATAGGCGGAGACCCGATTGTCGGCTCAGGCTTTACGGATATCCTGTCCCTGTTCGAACATGATCCGCAAACAGAGGCTATTGTCATGATTGGCGAGATCGGTGGCACGGCGGAAGAAGAGGCGGCGGAGTTCATCACCTCGCAGGTGAAAAAACCGGTCGTTTCCTTTATTGCCGGCAGAACCGCCCCGCCGGGACGGCGGATGGGGCATGCCGGGGCGATCATCTCCGGCGGAAAAGGAACAGCCGCCGATAAATTCAAGGCCCTCGAAAATGCCGGCGTTATCGTGGAGAAAAATCCCGCCGAGCTGGGTCAGCGAATGGCGGAGATTCTCAAAAAAAAATAGCAATGTTAACTCCGTTTTTCCCTTGACAAGAAGGGAAAAAATGCTTTAGACCGCAAAAACAACAAACCGGAAAAATACTGAGGGAGGAACCATTGATGGATGTTCATGCCCACGAGTTGATTGTTGTCGGAGGAGGGTTGGCGGGAACGAGGGCAGTTGACGAGGCGGCCCTCAGGGGGGTGGATGTCGGCTGGATATCCAAGATTTATCCCATCCGTTCCCATTCCGGAGAGGCGCAGGGAGGAATCAATGCCGCCATGTGCAATCATCCGGATGGAAAGGACGACAGTCCCGAACGTCACGGCTATGATACAGCCAAGGGCGGGGATTTTCTCGGCGATCAGGATGCAATTCTGATCATGACCGAACAGGCCCCGAAGACGGTCCGCGAGATGGACCACTGGGGCGTTCCCTTTTCCCGCTTTGCCGATGGCTCCATCGCCCAGCGGCCTTTCGGCGGGGCGGCTTTCCCCAGAACATGCTATGGGGCCGACAGAACCGGCCACTTTCTGCTGCACGCCGTTTACCAGAAATATCTGACCCTCAAAGACAGGGTGCAGCTCTACGACGAGTACTATGCCGTCGGTTTGATCATCGAAGATAACGTCTGCCACGGTTTGACCGCTTTCAACATGCGTACCGGCAAGTTGGAGGCGTTTCTTGGCCATGCGGTCATTTTTGGAACCGGGGGATCGGGCCGGGTGTATGGGCGCACCACCAATTCCTACAGCTCCACCGCCCTGGGCGTAACGATGCCGTACTGGGCGGGAGTGCCAATCAAGGACATGGAATTCGTTCAGTTTCATCCTACCTGCATTACCGGCAAACATATCCTGATGACCGAAGGCGCCCGGGGCGAGGGAGGATATCTGATCAATAATGACGGGGAGCGTTTCATGAAGCGCTATGCCCCGAAGGCGATTGAACTGGCGCCGCGGGATATGGTTTCCCGTTCGATAGAAACCGAGCTGATCGCTGGGCGCGGCATCAAGGGCGAAAAATATGTCTATCTCGATATCCGGCACCTCGGCCGGGCGAAAATCGACGAGAGGCTGCCGGGAATAAAGGCCATCTGCGTGGATTTTCTGGGAATTGACCCGGTCACGGAGCCGATCCCCATCCGCCCCGCCCAGCATTATTCGATGGGCGGGATCGATTGCGATCACACCTGCAAGACGGAGGTGGAGGGGTTCTACGCGGCGGGGGAATGCGCCTGTGTCAGCGTTCATGGGGCCAATCGTCTCGGCGGCAACTCCCTGCTCGAAACCATTGTTTTTGGAGAAATCGCCGGTCGGAACGCCTCCCTGGCGATCCAGGGCAAGGGGGCGCCCAAGGATTACAGCCTGGTGAAGGATGCGCTCCGGAAGAAGGAAAAGGAACTGGAGGAACTTTACAATCGCGGCGGTTCGGAAGACCCTTACAAAATCAGGGACGAGGTGCATGACATCGTTGACAACAAGGTGCAGATCTTCAGAAACAAGGCTGATTTGGAGTCTGCCCTGCAGGAGATCAGGGCGGTCAAGAAGCGGTTCCGCAATATCCGCTCCGCCACCAAGGGCAGCGTCTTCAATTTTGATCGGACATGGACCCTGGAGATTGCGGCCGGCATAGATCTGGCGGAGGTGATTGCACTTGGCGCCCTTGCCCGGGAAGAAAGTCGGGGAGCTCACTCCCGAACGGATTTTCCGAACCGCGATGATGCAAATTGGCAGAAACACACCATTGCCAGATTTACGGAAGACGGCCCGGAGCTTTCCTATAAACCTGTCACCATCACGAAATGGCAACCGGAAGAAAGGAAATATTAAGATGGCTCAAATAGGCGAAAAGGCGGTTCTTGAGATACTGCGCTATGATCCTCAGGCAGACAAAAAACCTCATTATGAGACCTATGAAGTTCCCGTTGTCAAAGGGCTGACGGTTCTGGAATCTCTCTATTACATCCTGGAAAACTACGACGGCAGCTTGGCCTACCGTTCCTCATGCCGGGCGGCGGTTTGCGGGTCGTGCGGGATGAAGATCAACGACAAGTTTGCCCTGGCCTGCCGGACCCTCGTCGAAAACATAAAATCGCCCCGGATCAAGGTCGAACCCCTCGCCAATTTGCCGCTGATCAAGGATCTGGTCGTGGATATGACCGATTTTTACGAAAAATACACACTTGTCGAACCCTTCCTGATTCCCAAGGAGATCCCTCCCGAAAAGGAATTTTACCAGTCTCCCGATGACCGCAAGAGCGTTGACGGCCTTGTGGAGTGCATCATGTGCGGCGCCTGTTACGCGGCCTGCACCATGGCTGGATGGGATCAGAAATTTCCCGGTCCTTTCGGCATGCTGGCCGCGGACGGCAAACTCCGGGATACAAGAGACAAGCTGGGCAGCGAGCGCATTGTCAATCTCTCCGACGAGCATGGGATCTGGCGCTGCCATGACGAATTCAACTGCATGGAGGCCTGCCCGAAACAGCTCTCGCCCACCGGTGCGATCCACCACCTGAAGAGGACAGCGGTCAAGTATCGTTTCACCTCGCCCCAGCGAGAAGAGCTGGTCGATGAAGAGACGAAGCCGTTGCCTGTGGCGTTCCCGGAGGCCGTTTCTGCGAGAAGAAACTTCATGAAAACGGCATTTTGGGGTGGCGCCGGGGCGATCGGCGCCGGATTTCTGCTCATGTTTCCGCCCCTGTTCAGCGAACCGGCGCGGGGTTGGGAGTCGGGCTGGATAAAGTGGGGCGAGATGCCAAATTTGCAGCCGGACGTTCCGCTGGAAATAGCCTACAACAGACAGAAATGGGAACGGGGCAAGCTTGTTTCCTACCCGAAAAGGGCATATCTCGTCAAAGATGAAGCAGGCGCCCTCTCCGCGATGGATCCCACCTGCACGCATCTCGGCTGCATCTGCTACTGGGACGAATCCATTCGCATGTTTTTATGCCCCTGCCACGGCGGCGCTTTCAATAAGGAAGGGAAAGTCACATTAGGACCTCCCCCGGCGCCACTGGCCCATCTTAAAGTCAAGGTCGAAGGGGGGATACTCTATCTCCAGGAGGAGGTCGCATAATATGGAGCAGACTCTGGGAAGCAAAATGGGGGCGTGGGAACTGCTGAAGACGAAATTCTTTTACAAACCCCTCTCCAAGGATATTGGCTGGTGGTACACGCTGGGCTCTCTCAGCTTTTTTCTCTTCATCATCCAGGTTATAACGGGGTTCCTGCTGGCCGGCAACTACGTCCCTACGCTTAAGGAGGCATACGGCAGCGTGGAGTACATCCAGAATGAACTGACGCTGGGCTGGCTGATCAGGGGCGTCCACCACTGGGCCTCCCACTTCATGGTGTTGACGGTGTTTATCCATCTGCTCCGGGCTTTTTTCCACGGCGGATATAAAAAACCGAACCAGTTTATCTGGGTAACCGGCCTGTGTCTGTTCTTTCTGACCGCCCTGATGGCGCTCACCGGCTATATCCTGCCGTGGTCAGACCGTTCTTACTGGGCGGCCACCATCCTGGCGAAGGTTTTTGAATTCCTGCCGCTGATCGGCGGCTGGCTGGCCAACATGGTCGGAGGCATTCAGGTCGGAGGCCTGACGCTGACCCGCTACGGCTCCTTGCACATGATTCTGCTGCCGATGGCGATTCTGGCCGTTATCGCCAACCATGTGGCGCTCATTCAGATCCACGGCGAGAAGGGACCTCCCCCCCGCGCCGGGATCGAGGTCGGTACGCAGCCATTTTTCCCCTACCAACTCGCCAAGGACGCGATCGCCTCTTTGCTGATGATGGCGGCCTTGTTCATACTGGCCCGCTATGTCGGCGTTCCGGCAGACCCCGCGGCGCAACCGCTGGCGTCGATCAATTCCGTCCCCAAACCGGAGTGGTTTATCCTCTTCGGCTATGAAATACTGAAGATGTTTGAGGGTAAATCGATTGTTATTGCCTTAACGGTTTTTCCCTTGTTCGGGATCGCCGTTCTGCTCTTTCTGCCCTTCTACGACAAGAACCCGGAGCGCGCCTACACAAAGAGACCGCTTGCCATTGCCACGGGCTTTGGCGCCGTCATTCTTATCCTGTACCTGACGCTTATCGCCGAGGTTTCCTCGCCTCTGCCTGGTAAATTTTTTGCCCCGGATCGTCCGCTTACCGTCAAGGAGCTGGCCGGACTGGCGCTTTTTGAAAAAAATGTTTGCTACAGCTGCCACAGCATCGAAGGGGTGGGCATGAAAAATGCGCCCGATCTGTGGAAGGTCGGCACGAAAAGAGACCAGGAATTCTTGCGGAATCTGCTGAAGGATCCCGACAAAACCCTGGGCAAAAAGGGGAAAATGGTAAAATATCATCTCGATGACGCCGATCGGGAAGCGCTGGTGAGCTACCTGCGCAGCATCGATTTTACGCATTACAAGGCGAAGCGGATAGAACCGTCCCTGTTTCGGAGCGCCCATATTATCTATCGCAACGAACAGGGGATAACAGACCGGGAGGTCAGTGGCAGGACGCAGCAAATAGTCGCTTTGCTTGAGAAAAACAAAGAGGAATTGCACGAGAAAAGCCCGCTTGCGAAAACCTCCCGGGAAGAGATCGCCCAGCTTGCCGGGTATTTCGCGGCAAACTACAAATAACATCTCTGCAGAGAGAGCCGCCGCCGGGCGGACGCAGGAACTATTTTTTAGCTATTTCATAAAGGGGGAAAAGATGGAAGATACAAAAAATGCCGACCGTATCATACGCAGAAGGGATTCGCTGAGTCTCTCCGAATGGCGTGCAACGCAGGTAGGGATGTGGGCATGGCTTATACAGAGATTTTCTGCGCTTTTGATCGTTATTCTGATCGCGCTTCATCTGGTCTATCCCTATATGGTGAGCCTGCAGGCCATCATGGCATTTTTAGTGTTTCTCCACGCGTGTTTGGGATTGCGGGTGATTTTTCTCGATCTGGGCGCCGATACCGCCCTCCACAAAACCCTGTTTTATGTCATGATCGCCTTGGCCTTCGTCCTTTTTGTGATCGTGCTTAAATACCGGATATTATACTTCTGATTTTTATTTTTTGTTCAACTGATTCGCCACTGACGCGGTTGCCTGGGCGACGGCATCCTGATCCCCCAGATAGAAATGGTTGACGGCGCGTAGCTGGTCGTCAAGCTCATAGATCAGCGGAATGCCTGTCGGGATATTCAGCTCGGTAATCACATTGTCGGGGACATCGTCCAGGTACTTCACCAGGGCGCGGATGCTGTTTCCATGCGCCACGATCACTAATTTCTTGCCCGCGCGGAGCTCCGGGACAATCGCTTCATGCCAGTAGGGAAGGACCCTCTCCAGCGTATTTTTCAGCGATTCCCCCACTGGCAGCTCCGCTGGCTCTAACCCCCTATACCTTGGGTCGCTGCCCGAAAAACGCTCGTCTGTCGTTTCCAAGGCAGGCGGCGGGGTGTCATAACTTCTTCGCCAGATATGCACCTGTTCCATGCCGTACTTATCGGCGGTATCCTTCTTGTTGAGCCCTTGCAAGGCCCCGTAATGGCGTTCGTTGAGCCGCCACGACCGATGCACAGGCAGCCACATCAGCTCCATCTCGTCCAGCACAATCCATAATGTCCTGATCGCCCGCTTCAACACTGAAGTATGGGCCAGATCGAATGTATAACCCTCTTCTTTCAGAAGCCTGCCAGCCTGATGAGCCTCGGCAATCCCCTTTTCGGTAAGATCAACATCAGTCCATCCGGTAAAGCGGTTTTCCAGATTCCAGGCGCTTTCCCCGTGCCGAATCAAAACCATTCTGATCATGGTGCTTTCCTCCGTTAGTGTATTTTTGGTTCCATGATAAATAGCGACTTCCGTTACAATCAACCTGAATAAACGGGGCGCCGAAGACCGATTATGTGTGGGCATCCATATCATAATCGTTTTGGCAAATCCAGCCCGGAAAAAAATTCATTGACATTGAGGGTCGCAATTATTACTGTACGCCGCAATTTTGAGCGCAGGGGCATGGATAGGTACGCTAATCGGCCTTGTTATCTTTTCAATGCTCCTGTCAACCTATACCAGCCCTGCACTGGGGAGTCGCCAATTCAGCAGCGCGCAGTTCGGCATCCTCGCCGGCTATTTGCTGCCAGGGTTTTTTGAGCCACGGAGGGGGATTAGCCATCGTTAAGCGAAGCATCAGCGTTTTAATAATTCTATCCGCGCTTTTTTTCTGGCCGCACCTGTCTGCCGCCGAGGGGCTTAAGCTGACCTGCCGTTCGGCTATCCTCATGGACATGAATACCGGCAGAATACTCTATTCCCATTTTGCCGATACGCGTCTCCAACCGGCATCAATTACGAAAATCCTCTCCCTTTACATCGCCGACGAGGCGATAAAAGCGGGGCGAACCAGGCTTTCCGACCAGGTAAGGATCAGCCGCAAGGCATCGAATACGGGCGGCTCCCGCATGTTCGTTCAGGCGGGCAGTGAAATTACCCTGGGAGAACTTATGAAGGGGATCGCGGTTGTTTCCGCCAATGACGGCTCCGTTGCCCTGGCCGAATATCTCGGGGGCACCGTGGAGCAATTCGTCGCGCAGATGAACCGGAAGGCCCGTGAATTAGGGATGTCCAACAGCAACTTCCAGAATCCCAACGGTCTCCCCGCCAAAAACCAATTTACGACGGCTCGGGACATGCTTGTTTTGGCCAGAAGCTATCTGCAGCGCTTTCCGGAGGCGCTCGATCTGCATTCCACCCAGTACTTCACCTACAACAGCATCACCCAGCGCAACCGGAACAGCCTGCTGCGCCATTATCCCGACGCGGACGGCTTGAAGACAGGATGGGTCGCAATCGCCGGATATCACATAATTGCGACGGCAAAACGGGGGGACACCCGCCTGATCGCCGTGGTGATGGGGGCAAAGAGCCCCGGCATCCGGGCAAGGGAAACGGGACAGCTCCTCGATGAGGGATTCAGAAGGATCAATAAAGGCAATCGCCAGGGGTAAAATCAAGCATGGCTGCCGCCTTGGCCAAATTTTGACTAACTGATTTGGTTTATGGGCGGAATGTGAAACAGCCCCTTCAACACCTCGTCGAAATAATCAGGAAGATAACGGTCCCAGAGCTTTATCGGCAGTTCGCCCAGGACGCCGTTGCGGCAGGCGGCGGGTAAGAAAAACAGATACTCCAAAAGATATCCAATGTTCCTGGCAAGCGGTCCCCGATACTGCTGCTTCAGCCTCTGTTCAATAATTCTATCTTCGTGCATGCTTTTGCCAAGTTCGCTTTCCAGAATCTCCTGATAACTGGAAACGATTATTTCCACCAGCACATCCTCCTCCCCCGCAAGCACAAACTCCCGGAATGATTGATTCGCCTCATACGGGGAATACCCCCGCGCCTGCATGATGCGGAGAGAGCCCTCTTCTAGGGGAAGGGCAAGGATATCCCTTTTCGGGGGGCGGAAGCGGACGACCAGATTGGTCGCATTGTAACGCCCGCTGTGCTTCTCCGCTTCGACAATCTCGCCGTTCGCTGCGCGCGCTATCAGCTCCTGAATTTTCATTTCTTCGTGGGGCTCGAGGATAACCTTGATGCCGGCGACATCGTTTATCGGATCAATTTTTCCGTCCGCGTCGATTGGTCGTCGCTCGCGCAAATCCTCGAGCAGCCGATTCTCCGCCCGAAAAAACTCCGCTTCCATTTCCTCCGGAGCGGTCAGGAGTGAGGTGCGGGGAATCCCCAACAGCCGCGCCCGGTCGTTTGCCATCATGTCGGCGTCTTTTTTTATCCGGTCAAAGATGATATCGATGATCCGGCGGGCCGATTTTTCGGCAAGACGACGTACCCGTTTGATTCTGCTGGATCCTACATATATTCGTTCACTGTTGCCGGCTGCAAAATAGAGTGCGCCGTTAAAGGGCGTTTCCCGGTAAAAACGTCCCGGATTAAGGCGGTAATCGCCGGTGAGTTGGTCAATTCTTTCATTGCGATATGGAGGCGACGTAACAAGGGCGTCTTTCAGATCGCCTTTTCTGGTAGCGGGGAAAACTGAAAGGGGGCCCGGACGCAGTCCCGAAAAGATGCCCTGGGCAAAAATTTTCAGATAGCGGGAGACAAAGACGCTGTTGAAATGGACGAGTTTGACCACGCTGTCGGCATCGTCGGGACGCGTCTCATTGTACATCCAGCGGCGAATAACGTCGCTGAGGACTTCCCGGTGCAAAAATCCGTTTATGGTAATCACTATCTTTTACCTCGATTACGTGCAGGGAAAGGGGGTTTCGCCCCCGCACTATCGTTACGATTCCGCCGCAGCGCTCCGGCGCCCGCTTCCCAGGTCAAGCAGGCCCTGAGGCGTATCGATCAGAAAATCGGGAGAGGCAGCGGCGAGCTTCTCCCGGCTGTGCCACCCCCAGGCGGCGGCCACGCTTACAACCCCGGCTGCCTTCGCCTCGGCAATGTCCCCCGTCGTGTCCCCTATGTAGTAGGTTTGACAAGGGGAAACCCCATATTTCGATAAGGCGTGGCTGATTTTTTCCCGCTTGCTGAAGAGAAAATCAGAGCCGAGAATGTCCTGAAAATAGGTTAAAAAGCCAAAACTGCTCAGCGCTTTGGCGATTGTCTGTGAACCGTTTGACGAAACAACGGCCAGCAGATTGTCTTGCTGCAGGGAGCTCAAAACCGGGATGAGTCCCGGGAAAGGCCTCATCGCACTGTAATCGAGGCCGGGGAGAATTTCCTTTGCGGCGCGGGAAAAGGCCGCAAGGTCAACCCCCCGGCCAGCCATTGATTCGTAGAAATTCCCTTCGAAAAGTTCCAGATAATCGGCGCGACTCGAGACGATGGGCGTGCCAATCCGTTCGAGGATAAGTCTGACCGCCTCCGAGTACAGGTGCAGCGAGTCGGCAAGCACCCCGTCAAAGTCGAAAAGCATCATTGATTCTACGGCAGCCGTCATGTTCCGGTTCACTCCTGTCTGCTTGCTAAAGATGGTTGACGATGTGTCAGGTACTGATAAAAACGCACCAGCCGGACAATGACAATTGCCATCAACAGGCGGGGAAGATAAAGCCAGAGCGGATTGACTCCCAGGGCCATGAAGAGCGGCGGATCTTCCACCATCGAGTGGTTCATCCCGATGGAAAGATGGAGAAGTTCCAGTTCTTCCTTGTTCAATCTGCCGTTTTTGGCCTCTTCCACAATGACCGCCCCGCCATATGAGAGACCAAAGACAACCGCCGTCATCCAGAGAAATCCCACCCTCTGGTTCAACCCCATGAGTCGGAGAAAAGGGCTGAGCGCCCGCACAAAGGGATGAATCAAATCGAATGTCTTGAGCAGTTCCAAAACGGTAAGCAGCGCAATGATAATGAGGAATATTTTGACGATGAGCCACGCTGTAGTTATCGCCCAGCGCCCGATCATGGCACTAAAGGCGGTGTTTGCCGCGACCTTTCCCATGGCGGCTGCGGACATAAGCGCGGAACTCCCGGCCCAGGGCGCGATCAGCAGGACAAGGGCTGCCGCGGCGCCAAGCCGGACCAGCGTTGCCTTGAGTGGATGGATGCCGGACTTGCCCTGAATTATGCCTTCCTGGATCAGCGCATGAGCGGTCAGGACAAAAACGGCCATCAGCGTTATTTGCCCGGCGCTGAAGGGAAAGACTATCATCGCCGCGATCGCGGCGTAAACGGAGCTGAGAATGCCTATCAAAAGCGGCAAGGCCGCCTCGGGAGGAAGAGAAAGCGCCCCCATCAAGGGTTTGAGAAAAAAATCCAGATGAGTCAGAAGACCGCTCCAGTCGAGAATTGCCGTCAAAAGCGAGATCGGGATCACGATCTTCATCATCCAGATAAAACCCTCATACCCCTTTTTTATTCCTTCTTGCAGCCCTGTTTGCAGTTTTTCGTTCATTCGTTTCCTTGCTGAATTGCCGGATAGCGGTTAAAAATCAAGCCTGTCCTGCAGAAAATCCCACGCCATTTGTATGCCGAGCGCCGTCTTGACGTCAACGATCCGCCTGTCGCGGATCATCTGCCTGGCCTCGTCGAAGGAAACTTGCATGACCCGTATATACTCGTCCTCGTCACCGGGAAGGGATGCGGCGTGAAGATCAGTGGCAAGGTAAAAGTACATGTATTCATTGGAATATCCAGGGACGAGATATCCTTCGAAAAGCCTGATCAGCCGGCCGGCCTGGAAGCCCGCCTCTTCGGCAAGCTCACGCTGCACGCATCCCGCGACATCCTCTCCTTGCTTATCCATAGTGCCGGCAGGTATTTCGACAATCATCCCGCCTGCCGCTTGCCGGTACTGATCAATCAGCACCAGCTTGCCGTCCTGATTTACCGGGACGACGGCTACTGTGGGGCGGTGGTCAAGCCAGCTATACTGGAATTTCCGGCCATCGGGAAGCCGGACGTCGCTTTGGTACAAGTCAAAAATGCGGCAACTATAAAGCTGTTTGCGGTTGAGTTCTCCTGCATCCGGCATGGTTTTTTCTCCTTGGCGCCTGTTAATTTTTTTGCATCAGCGCGCTGATATTTTGTTCAATAGTCTCTTTCGGCAGGGCGCCAACCAGGCTTTTGACCATTTTGCCGTCCCGGAAAAACAGCATTGTCGGGATGCTGCGGATATTGTAACGAGAAGCAACAACCTGGTTTTCGTCCACGTTAAGCTTGGCAATCCGGATGCCTCCCGCATATTTGGCAGCCAGTTCATCGAGGATCGGCGCCACCAGGCGGCAGGGGGCGCACCAGGGCGCCCAGCAGTCAACAAGCACGGCCCCGGGGGCGGAAAGGACCTCCCTGTCAAAGGTTGAGTCATTGACCTCAATCGGACGGCCCGCGTCCGCCGTTACCGCCAGCACAACGCCGCAGTTACCGCAGAGGGGGTTTTCACTGAGCCTGTTTTCGGGAATGCGGTTCTTTGTGCCGCAGCTCAGACAGCGGATGATTATCTCGTCCAGCGGCTTTCCGCACTTTCCGCAGAGGGGACGGTCATGCATCCTTTCTTTCGATATCCGGTTTTTGGCGCCGCAATTCAGGCACCGCACCACCATCTCTTCGTTGTTCATATTGCCACCTTTACGCTGACCGGGTTTAATGTTCGGATCAGCTCCGCCGGCGCCATTTCCGCGAGCAATCCCCGACTTCCGGCATTGATCAAGATCCTGGGAAGAAGCGCAATGTCTTCCTCCATAAAAATCCTAAGAGGGCGTTTCGTTCCAAACGGAGACGTTCCTCCGACACGGTAGCCGGTATGCCTTTCGGCAACATGGGGTTCACAGGGGGTTACCGATTTTACCCCCATAACCCTGGCCAGCGCCTTGGTGGAAACCTTCCGGTCCCCATGCATGAGGATTATAAGGGGTTTTCCGCCATCATCCTCCATGACCAGCGTCTTGATCACCAGGTTTTCATCAACCTCCAGTTCACGCGCGGCAACGGTTGTTCCCCCATGTTCTTCATAGCGATAGGACCGCAACGTGAAACTGAGCCCGTTTTTTTTCATAAAGAGCAGGGCGGGGGTTGCCGGTATCCGTTCCTTGGCCATTTTTTCTCAATCCTTAAGGCGTTCTTGCACCTTTTGCAATATAGCCATAAAACCTCGGAAGGTCAATGACCTTGTCAAGCATAAAACCGGGACGTTAAAGAATGCACTGGCAGGGAAGACTTTTTGATAAACAGTAATGCGAACAATCTGGCTTTTTGTTTAAAATTCTGATAAAGGACCCAACAGTTTCTTTACATTGCAGAAGCAATAAAAAATGTCAGCATAAATATACAATATTTTAAAGGAGATAACGATGAATTCCCAAAGCAAGGAAACAAGACTGCAACAGCAGGCGTTACTTAATTCAAAGCTGCAGAAGCGCCTGGCAATGCTTGCCGAAAAGGGCATGGACGAAAAAGCGATCCCCAGAGATGTGATTGTCAAGGAACTGAAGTCCAAGCTTAAGGAAACGGCGGCGCGCTTGCGGGCGATTGAAAAGGTCGCCAAGCGGACGGGGGAACTTGACGCCATCAAGGCCGAACGCTTGGCAAACCCGAAGAAGAACATGCCTCGGGCCAAGAAGGAAGCCCCGGAAGCCCCGGCCGAGACGAAAGCAAAAAAGAAAAAGAAGGCCGAGTAGCTGCGGAAGTAAACGAGCCGGGGCGGCGGGAAAGACCTGGGTATTTATGTCAGAGGGAGGAGATATGCGAGAGTCATTAAAATTGGTTTCTGCGGCATTGCTGGCGGTTCTTTTGCTTGCAGCTTGCACCACCTACGAGCGGAAGGTGACGCCCTTCAAGCTGCCGGAGGCCTACCCGAATGCCAAAACCGTGGCCGGGGCCACAATTGCCGCGAAGGCTTATGACGGCAAGGAGGAAGCGGCTGCCGCTTTCGGGTTTGACATCCGGGGGGCAGGGTTGCTGCCGGTGCAGGTTGTTTTTGACAATGCCGGAAACCATCCGCTGGAGATTGTAACGGGCAAGACTTTTCTGGTCGATGAGGAGAACAACCTCTGGCCGATCCTCGATCAGGGGATGGCGTATGATCGTTTGAACAAGGCGACGGAGCTGGGGCGGGTTCTCCCGGAAGCGGGGAAGGGGGGACTGCTTGCCGGTGCGGCTGGCGCGGCTATCGGGGCGGCGATCGGCATCGTAACTGGGCAGAATGTTGCAGCAACCGCCGGTAAGGGCGCAGCCGTCGGGGCCGCCGCGGGGATTACGATGGGAGGGGCAAAGGGGATGACCGATTCCGAGGTCAGGGGACAAATTCGGGAGGACCTCCAGAATCGTTCCCTGTCCGCGCAGACCATTGCCCCCCATCAAGTGGCCAATGGTTTTATCTTCTATCCCGGGGAGGCGAAGAAACCCAAAGAGCTGCGGCTCAGCATCAGGGCAGCGGATACGAAACAGGTCTATCCACTGACCTTGATATTCTAATTTTTGCGGACGGGGCGCCGATATGGCGGAAACAATCAAAACAATCTTCATGTCCCTCTTATTGATCGCCGTGCTGATTCTTATCTTAAGAATTACCGGCTGGAAGATGAAAAGGGCGGCTGACGCCATCGTCGCTGATTTGAGAAAGCAACAGGCCTTCGATCCGGCTTCGGCGCGTGAGCTTCCCTACAGCAAGGTGGAGCTTTTTCACGTCGGCCTCCGTGATTACCGTCCCAAAGCATTGGCGGCACTGGTCCGGCAGGATGTTGTGCGGATCGAGGGCGGCAAATATTACCTGAACGAGGGGCAGGCGGCAGGTATTTCCGGCGCGGCGGCCCCCGGCGCAAGAGATTTACAGTCGTGAGCGCCGCTGAAAAGAATTTATTAATAAGATACTTGCTATTTATATAACTTTCCGATACAGTCCCCTCATCCGGCCTAGCCCCAAGAAAAAATGATTGGAGTATTGATCGTTGTTTTTTAACCCTTCCATGAAACACAAGGCGCTCCGTAAGGCGTTGCGTATGTTTGCCGAGGCGGAGATCGGCCCTATCGCCCGCGATATCGATCGCGAGGCAAGATTTCCCTGGGAAGTTATTGAGAAGATGCGTCCCCTTGATCTCTTCGGCATGCAGGTGCCCAAGGCTTTCGGCGGCGCTGATATGGACTCGATCAGCTATGCGATCGTCATTGAAGAAATTTCTCGCGTAAGCGCGGCGGTTGGTCTTTGCCTGGCAATTCACAACAGTATCTGCCTGCATCCGATCAACCGCTGGGGAACGGATGAACAGAAAAAACGGTTCCTGCCGGGAATGGTGCGCGGTGAGAAGATAGGCGCATACTGCATGACGGAAGCCGGTATCGGTTCCGACGTGGGCGGCGTGGAGACAAGCGCGACACCCGAGGGCGATGATTATGTACTGAACGGCACAAAGATCTTCGTGACCAATGGGGGCATCTGCGGCACCGCTCTGGTCTTTGCCACCACCGATTATCAGAACCCCCGGCGGGGCGCCACGATGTTCATAGTTGACAGGGAAACCCCCGGTTTCATAGTCGGAGAGATAGAGGAACTCTGCGGGATGAGGGCAAACCCGGTTTCCTCTATCTATCTGGAAAATTGCCGCGTCCCGGCGAAAAATGTGCTCGGCCAGCCAGGGGAAGGTGTCAGGATCGGGATGGAATCACTCAATGTCGGCCGCATCGGCATTGCCGCTCAGGCGATGGGAATTGCGCAGGCTGCGTTTGATGATTCGGTTCTCTACTCCAAGGAGCGACAGCAGTTTAAGAAACCTATTTCCTCTTTTCAGACAATCCAGAATTATCTTGCCGATATGGCAACGGATATCGATGCGGGGCGACTTCTCCTGTACCGTGCCTGCGCGGCGCAGGATTCCGGCAGCCCCTTGCGGGAGGCGGCGGCGATGGCAAAACTTTTCTGCAGTGAAATGGCCATGCGCGTCGCGAACAAAGCCGTGCAAATTCATGGCGGGTACGGATACAGCAAGGAATATGCCGTGGAACGCTACTTCCGAGACGCGAAGGTTACGGAACTTTACGAGGGGACAAGCGAGGTGCAGCGGATAGTTATCTCCCGCGAGGTGCTTGCCAAAAGGGTTTAGGATATGCTGAAGCTGGTAGTTTGTATCAAACAGGTTCCGCAAGTATCGGAACTTCCGTGGGATCCCGATACCGGGCGTCTCAAGCGCGAATTGTCGGAAGGGATGATGAACCCGGCCTGCCGGTTTGCGCTGGAGGCGGCGCTCAAAATCAGGGATAAAATCGGCGCCAGAATCACCGCTGTTACCATGGGGCCGCCTTCTGCCGAGGAGGTTCTCCGCGAGGCAATCGCCCTGGGCGCGGACAAGGGGTTCCTGATTTCCGACCGCAAAATGGCAGGTTCTGATACCTATGCGACCTCCTTGATCCTGGCAAAGGCAATCCAAAAAAACATCCCCGAATTTGATCTGATTTTGTGCGGGGCTTCGACCAATGACAGCTCAACAGCCCAGGTTGGCCCTCAACTTGCCGAGGAACTCGATATTCCCGGCGTAGCCTATGTGAATGAACTGGAAATTACCGGCAACAAGGCGCGGGTGCGCCGCACCGAGGACGATTTTTGTGAGAAAATGGAGATGGAACTTCCCGGACTTGCCACGTTCAACACAGGTGGAACCGTTCCCCGTTATGTATCGATGCGAGGATTCCAGGCGGCCTTTGCTGAATCCGACATAGTCATGCTGGATGCGGCCTCCCTGGGGCTGAATCAGGACTGGATCGGCTCAAAGGGTTCTGCCACCAAAATGCGCAACGTCTATTCGCCGATGGCAGGCCGGGAAAATGTTGTTCTTACCGGAACGACCAAAAGGATTCTTGATCAGCTTTTCATGTTGTTCGACGACCGCATCGGCGGCGTGATCGGCAAGGACTTGAAAACGGATAAGAGTTGAAAATGACCGAAAAAAAACGAGGCATCTGGATTTTTGGCGACTACCGGAACTACTTTCAAAATCGCGTAACTATCCAGTTAATCGCCCGGGCGCGGGAACTGGCGGTACAGATCGATGCCGAGGTGAGTGTTATTGTCTTCGGCAGCGGGGTTGATGAATACGTCAAGGAATATATCTCCCACGGCGCCGACAGAATATACCTGACCGACAATCCCCGGCTTGCCGAATACAGCATGGAAACCTATTCCTTTTTGATGGAGAGACTGGCCAGACGGGAAAAGCCGGAGATAATACTAATCGGCGCCACCGCTTTCGGCCGGGAATTTGCGCCGCATGTGGCCAAGCGACTCGGAACAGGGCTGACGGCAGACTGTATCGGCCTCGACATCGATGAGACGGGTCTGCTTGTGCAGCGCGCCCCTTCCTTTGGCGGCAAGCTGATCGCGGAGGTTATTATTCCGGAGCGGCGGCCACAAATGGCAACCGTCCATCCGGGAATCTTCCAGGAACTTCCCCATGATGCCGCCCGCGCGGCCGAGATTGTCAATGTGCCGATGCCGGAAAATATGCCCTCCGACCGCATCCGCATAATCAGCGTGGAGCGGTGTCCGGTAAAGGAAGATAATTTGGAGCATGCGAAAATTGTTGTTTGCGGGGGACGCGGCATGGGCAACAAGAAGAAGTTTGCCAAGCTCTACGAGCTCGCCGAACTGCTGGGCGGCGAAGTAGGCGCGACGCGTCCGGTGGTATATTTAAACTGGGTCGGGCGGGAGGCCATGGTCGGACAGGCGGGGAAGCAGATTCGTCCTAACATACTGTTTTCGTTCGGTATTAGTGGGGCTATGCAGCATACGGCTTCGATAAACAACGCCAAATTTATCATTGCGGTCAATAAAAATCCCAACGCGCCGATTATGAGAATGGCCGATGTGGCGATCGTTGCCGATGCCAGTCAGATATGCAACTCACTCATTGCGGAGCTGAAACGCCGGATCAGGGGCTGAGGAATTTCCCCGGTGCCGGGGAAATCCGGTTAGCCGGCGGCTGAGGCCTTCAGAGGCCGATGCGGTCGGCGATTTCCTGCATCGCGGCAACGGCCAGGCCGGCGAATTCGTCAAGGCTCAGACCAATTTTTTCGCATTCCCTGATTATCTCCCTGTTTACCGAGGCGGCAAAGGCCTTCTCCTTCATCCGCTTCGTCACCGACTTCACCTTGACCCCGGCGATCTTTTTGTCCGGATAGACCAGGGCAACTGCCGTGATGAGCCCGGTAATCGTCTCTCCGGCGGCCAGGGCATGCTGCAGCTCCGTATGCCGCAACTTCCCGGCGGCGGTTTCGTTATGCATCTTTATCGCCTCGACAATCTCGTCCGCTACGCCGGCTTTGCTCAGGATTGGCGCAGCCTCGAGACCATGACGGTTGAGATCCCCCCCGACATCTTCGATATCGATATCATGGAGGAGGCCCGCCTGCCCCCACGCCTCTTCGTCCCTCCCCAGACGCCTTGCCAGGGACCGTAAAACCGCCTCCGAGGCGAGGCTGTGGGCCAGCATCCGTTCGCTTTTCACATGGGCCTTCAACAGTTCTTCCGCTTGCTCTCTTGTCATGCCGTCACCTTCAAGGTTTTTTGCCTATATAAAGGGAAGTTATGCCCAGCGTCAGCGAAAAGTGCTCCAGCTCGACAAAGCCGGCCTCTTTCATCATCGCGAGAAACTCCCCCGGCGGCGGAAAATGGATTATCGAATCAGCGAGGTAGAGATATGCAGCCGGATTGCGGGTGAAGAGGCGGGCGACGCGCGGCAGCACGCGCAGCAGGTACGGGGCGAATGCCTTTCGCCAGAGCCGGTTCTGGGGGGCGTTCAATTCCAGGATGTAGGCCCTGCCGCCGGGGACAAGAACGCGCCGCATCTCCCTCAGGGCGACGATCCTTTCCGGGATGTTGCGGATGCCGAAGGCGACCGATGTCGCGTCAAAATTTTCATCGTCAAACGGCAAGGCCGTCGCGTCTGCCTGCAGCAGCCGAACCCGCTCCGCAAGCCCCCGCGCTGCTATTTTCCTTTTCCCTGGGGACAGCATTTCGGCTACAAAATCTATCCCCTGCACTGTTATTCCCGGATGAATCCGGGCGGCCTCGATTGCCATATCGGCTGTTCCGGTAGCCACGTCCAGCAGCTTATATGTATGGAAAAAACGCATCTTTTTGATTGTGAAACGGCGCCAGGCAACATCCCGGCGGAGGCTCAGCAGGTGGTTTAAAAAATCGTATCTGCCGGGGATGGTCGCAAAGATTTCCCTGACCATCCCGATATGCTCGTCCCGGTTAATCCCAGTTACCTCCGGGTAGCTGCCGCGATTGGCGGCATGACGCTGTTTTTCTTCCATTTTATGCTTCCTTCTGTTCTTGTCGCCCTTACCTATGAAAGGGAAAATAAAGTAAATAACTATTGAGCCAGATATCCGCCATCGACCGCGACCACACTGCCCGTCATATAACTCGAGGCATCCGAAGCCAGTAACAGAGCTACTCCCACGATCTCGGAAGTCTTGCCAAAACGTCTGAGAGGTATCTGTTTTATCAGGCCTTTATAAACCTTTTCTGACGCTCTCAACCCCTCGGATAATGCGGTTTCTATGTAGTGCAGGGCAATGGCGTTGACACGGATATTGTGGCGAGCCCACTCAAGCGCGAGACTCTTCGTCAGGAGAAGCACCCCTGCTTTGGAGGCGCAATAGGCAGGCGCCCGCGCTACGCCAGTTATGCCGGCGGTGGTTGATATGTTCACTATGCTGCCGCCGCCGTTTTTGATCATTTCTTTCCCGATGTGCCTGCAGCACAAATACGTCCCGCGCAGATTGACGGCAATGACTTTATCCCATTCATCAAGTGCGGCATCCTCAGTCGGTATGTAGTTAAGCTGGGAAATCCCCGCATTATTTACAAGTACATCGACCTTTCCGTATTCGCCTATTGCCTGCCGCGTCAGCTTCTCAACATCGCTCTCCCGAGAAATATCCGCTTTGATCGCCATGCAGCGAGCCCCGATCGCCTCGGCCTGTTTTACCGTTTCCTCCGCCATGGTCAGGTCGGCAACAATCAGGGATGCGCCGCTCTGCGCGAGCGTCAGAGCTATGTCCTGTCCTAACCCCTGGGCGCCGCCTGTAACCAGAGCCACTCGACCGTCAAGTCTGAACAATTCCAAAGTATTCATGTTCCCCTTCCTTAACCGCCCTTATTGCCTGTGCAGGCAGCCCCTGACAGGCGCCAGACTTAAAGATTCAAAGACTTAAGCAGCCTGGAAAAATTGGATCTCGGCAAACCTAAAATATCGGCGGCCCTCGATTTTTTCCCGCCTGCCGCATTCAGGGTCTGAATAACCATATTTTTTTTGAACGCCTGGATTGCCTCGTTTAAGTGTTTTGCCTGTGGATGGGCAATGTTTGAGTTGGCCCATAGTTCCCTGGGCAGGTCATCCACTGTTATTGTATCATTCCTGGAAACGACGACCAACCTTTCTACTACATTTTCCAGCTCGCGAACATTGCCGGGCCAGGAATACCCCAACAGGACTTCTATCACTAAGCAGGTAAAGCAGGCACCGCTCGAAGTTTACGCCCACGCCAACTTTTTGGATAAGGATTTGGAAGAGCTGGTTAATGTTCATGGTGGAGTGAATCTCTTTGTTCATCTCCGTCAAGACGATTAATTCATGCAGTTTCCGCTTGACAAAATCAGCGGATTCCCTGTCGGATGCAATGAACCCCTCCATATCTTTATCCCCTTCCGGAAACAGATATCATCTAAAATCAACGCCGCATCCCGGAACATCCCCGACTCGACTCCGGTCCGGCGGTTTTCCTTGGCCTTTCCTTTCAGCGCGGGATTGGAGATGCTGCCCGCTGCTACTGTACCAGATTAGGCAAGATAAGGACCAATGACGGGAAAGCGATCAGGACAACGGCGGTAAGAATCATGGCCAGGAGGAAAGGCAATATGCCTTGGAATATTGTCTCTAAAGGTATATCCTTGGCTATGCCCTTGACTACATAGACGTTTACCCCCACCGGCGGCGTTACGACACCTATGCAGGTCAACAGGACAATGATGACGCCAAACCAGATGGGATCATAGCCGAGAGCGGTGACAATCGGATAAAGAATCGGAATGGTCAGAATGATTAGCGGGATGGCATCGATAAAGCAGCCGCCGACGATGTAAATAAGCAGGATAACGAAGATGGTGGCAATGGGCGGGATAGCCAGGGAAGAAACCCAACTGGCAAGGGCAAAGGGGATCCGCGCCAAGGTCATGAATTTACCAAAGACTGTCGCGCAGGCGATGATGGTAATGATCATGCATGATGTCCTTAACGACTCCACCGTGTTGTCAATGAAGCCTTTCCAGGTCAGTTCTCTTCGTAAAAGACCGATAATAAGGGCGCCTGCAGCCCCTACTCCCCCTGCCTGCGTGGGCGTGAAAAAACCATAAAGCAGGCCGCCTATAACTACAAAAAAGAGCACCAGGACATCAAATACCTTAATAATGGACGTTACCTTGTCTTTAAAATCAGCCTTCGGCCCCCTTGGCCCAGATGCTGGATTTTTAAGACACACGAGATACGCGGCAAGGCTCATAAAAATGGCCAGGATAATGCCCGGAAGAATTCCGGCGATAAAGAGTTTCCCGATCGACTGCTCCGTCATAAAGCCATAGATGAGAAAGATGACGCTGGGAGGGATAAGCACTCCCAGCGTCCCGCCACAGGCGACGCAGCCGGTGGACAAGGCATCGTTATAACCATACTTTTTCATGGTGGGGATGGCAAGTTTGCCCATTGTGGCCGCAGTCGCCGTTGAGGAGCCGCAGATGGCGCCGAAGGCGGCACAGGCGAAGATGGTCGCTATGGCAAGGCCGCCTCGGATGTGTCCCATAACCTTATAAGCGGCCTCATACAGCCTCGCGCCCAGCCCCGCAGAAAAGGCGTAATATCCCATCAGAATGAACATGGGAATAGCGCTTATTGAATAAGACGTCAACTGCTCGAAAATATCGCGGGGGAGGATGGCCAGCCCTGTTTTGAGGGACGTAATATAGGTGATTCCCCAAAAGCCCACGAAGGCCAGCGAAAAAGCAATGGGCATCCTGATCACAAAAAGGGCAAGGATCAAAACGATGCCGATTATTCCTATTGAAGTTGCGCTCATGGTCTCCCCTTTACCGATTTTATTGTTTCAAGAACAAAGTAGAGAACAGCGGGGACGCAGCTTATCGCCAGGATATAGGCAAAAGGAAAGAAGGGAATTTTTGATGAAGATCCAATCTCGCCTGCTTTTTGCAGGGAATATCCATACTCCAACGCCTTCCAGAAGATTAAAATGAACAGAATCATGCAAAAGATGGACACCAAAGTATCCAATACGCTCCTCAGGGTTTTGGGAAACTTTTGGATAATAAAATCTATCCTCAAATGCACTCCCAAAAAAAGACCATGAGCGATGGCAGGGGCTATGGCAACAAGCAGTGAAAAACTTATTACCTCAAGGGCCCCGGGGAGGGGCCATTGGAACAGCTTGGCCCCGACAACATCAATCAGATTCACCAAGAACATGGCAAGCAAACCCACAACCCCTGCCAATTCGAAGTACCTGCTCACATCCCTTACGAATTCTTCAAACCTGTTCACTATTTGATCCTTATATCATCAGGTCCTGTCGAGGATTTGATCTTGAGCTCCCGCTGTTTTGCTGTCCAGTAAGTTATCCGCTCCTTGGTAAAATTTATCCATCCCCGCACTTCCGTTTCCTTAAAGCCCTTGGCTACCAAAGATTTTACATATTTCTCTACAACTGTTTCCGAGGCTTTGATCCATCTGTTGGCCTCATCCGGTGAAAGCTGGATAAAATCGAGTTTTTTCCCCATCCCCAGGCTTTTTCCGTCTATGTCAATCGCATTCCAGGTGTTTGCAAATTTTTCCTCAAACGGATATTCATTGAAGACCTTTTTCACATCTTCCGGCAGCCCATTCCAGGTATCCTTGTTCATAATAAGATAAAATGTATAGACCTGACCAACGGGCCAGCACTCCGTCACATGTTTTGTCACCTCTGCCAGCCGGAAGGCCCTCATTGTCTCCATGGGCAGATAAACACCGCCGATAACGTTTTTGAGCAGCGCATCATAGGTCTCAGGCGTGGCGATCGCCCTGGGCGTAGCTCCCAGGGCTGCTGCAACCTCGCCAATGTATCCCTGACCCCTTACGGTCAAGCCTTTCAGATCTTCCATCTTGTTTACAGGCTTTGACACTGTCATCATAACATTGACCGGGGATGAATGCAGCGCCAGGACATGAACCTTGTCCCATTCCTTGGGACTGAATTTTCTGATAAAATCGTTCGCCACATGGTTGGCAATCCACGCATTGGGGAAACCGAGCGGCAGGTCCAGCAGCTCTGTCACATTGAAGCGCCCATAGGTATAGGAAAGATTGGACAAGCCGATATCGGAGATTCCCTGGACAACGCCATCGTAAATCTTGGGCGCGGTCAGCAGCGTTCCTGCCGGGAAATAGGAGAATTTCACCTTGCCTTGAGTTTTCGCCTCAATCTCCTTAATAAATTCCGCGCAGATCTTTGATTGCATGGCGGGGACAGGGAAGTAATTGCTCCATTTCAATTCGATTACCGGCGCCGAAACTGCTTCGTGCGCAGAGAAAAGAACTACAGAGAAAAGCGCCAGGATCACAAAGATGGTTACTTTTTTCATTTTGCATACTCCTTTCGTAGCTAATGGTGCGATTAAAAATTGATTGATAAGGTTAGCCCTTTTGCGCGGTACTATACAAGTGCTGTTATTTGTTGTCAATGTGGTGTTCGGCCTCGCAATCCAGACCCTAAGCCCTGGCTTTTTCGCGTTTCTCATCCTGCTGAGCCAGTTCTACGAGACCGCCCTTGCCAAACTTGTTGATCTTGACGCCCCCGGAGAGACGGGGAAAGTCATTCAACAGGCAAAGTTCGTCAGGAAGCTTGAAGGGGGCGACCTTGCCTTTGAGAAATTCTCGCAGCTCCTTCAGGCTCAACGATGCCCCCGGCTTGGCAATGACGCATGCGCAAATGTTTTCACCGAGAACAGGATTCGGGGTGGCGACAACGCACGCCTGCTCCACAGCGGGATGCTCCATAATAATGGATTCCAGTTCATAGGGGGAAATTTTGAAACCGCCGCGGTTGATCAAATCCTTGATGCGTCCATGGATTTTGAGGTAGCCATCCGCCGCCTTGGAAACAAGATCGCCCATGAAAAGCCAGCCGTCCACGATCTGCTTCCTCGTTTCCTCCGGGTTTTTCCAGTACCCCTTCATTACGTGCCATCCGGACAAGGCAAGCTCGCCGATTTCCCCATCCGGCATTTCCTTTTTGGTCAGTGGATCCACCACGCGCACGGCTGTACCGGCGACGGGCAGGCCAATATATTTTTCCCTTGTCTCCAGAGGAGAAGGATAAGGACAGATGATGCCCAAACCCGGGCCCACTTCGGATGCGCCCCAAAAAGTGGTCAGATAAACGCCCATATCGTTGTGCACTTTGGTGATCAGGCCCTCCGGCGCAATCTGTCCGGCAATCAAGCCGGCCCTGAGGGAGGAAAGGTCATAGTTGCGCAGATCCGGATTATTCAGCTCCATCAGGTAGTGGGCCGGCGAGCCAAGCTGCAGAGTGACGCGCTCCCTTTGAATGATTTCAAAGGCATCCTTGCAACTGAACTTTTCCAGCAAAACAACGCTGGCCATAAGCAGGAAGGGCTGAATGAGAATGGAGCCGCATCCGTACGAGTGACACATGGGCAGAAAGCCGATAAAGACATCCTCCGAAGAAGCGCCGACGCCGAGGGCATACTGCATCCCTGCTTTCGCCGCCTGGGCCTGGGTAATCATTGTCCCTTTGGGCATGCCGGTTGTCCCGGATGTGTAAATAAACATGGAGAGATCTGTTTGAGGGTTGATCTCGGGTTTTGCATATTTCCTTCCCTGACCATTTTTGATCATGGCGTCGAAGGTATATACCCCTGCAACCTCTGCGTCTCCCACCACAAAAATGGATTGGAGCAGTGGCAGTTCGTTTTTTAGTTCCAGTAAAGCTTCGAGATAATTATAGCCTTCCCATTTCTTGAAAACAAAAACCGCCTTCGCCTCCGAGTTGGAGAGGATAAAATGGGCCTCGGTTTTTCGGTAGCTGGGATTAGCCCAGGCCACTATCACCCCAAGTTTCTGGAGGGCGTAAAAAATGACGATGAATTCCAGGGAATTCTTCATGTACATGACAACCCGGTCGCCCTTTTTGAACCCCTGGTCAGCCAGGCTCGCGGCAAATGCGTCCGCCAGGTTGTTCAGCTCTTGATAGGTAACGCGACGTTGCCCATCTATTACCGCTACCTTCGCAGGCGCCTGCCGGGCGCCGGTTTCAAGAATCTGCCCCATTGACATATTATCGTAATTACTCATTAATCCTCCTCAACATTCGCAAATTGGTTGCTAAAATTCACCCTGGGTAACGACCACCACCGTAGAAGTATTGTTCAAGAACCGTCGCGTTGCCGTTCATCCGCGCAGTTACGAAAAATATAAGCACACAACGCTTACGGAACATATGCCCAAGGCCCATCAGAAATATCTGGAATGGACCCCCTCCCGGATCATGGACTGGGCGGGTAAAAACGGTACCAACACCCGAAAGCTGACTTCCTTTATCATGGAGAACCGCAAGCATCCGGAGCAGGGTTTCCGCTCCTGCCTAGGCATCATGAGGCTGGTAAAACGGTATTCGCCCGAACGGGTGGAGGCCGCCTGTGGTCGCGCCCTGCTTCTGAAAGCCTACAGCTACAAGAGCGTCGAATCGATCCTGAAAACCAGCCTTGACAAACAGGAGCTGCCGGAAACCCCCTCTGCTGAAAAACCGATCATCCATTACAACATCCGGGGCCGGGAATATTACCAGCAGAAGGAGGTGACCCATGCTTAATCAACAGACCATCAACAAACTGTATGAACTGAAACTGACGGGCATGGCGGACGCCTTCGCCGATCAGATCAAACAGCCGGATATGGACAGGCTTTCCTTCGCAGAACGTTTCGGACTCATCGTAGATCGCCAGTGGACATGGAAGGAAAACAACCGCATGGAAGGATACCGCGCCTTCTACATCCGTTCCCCCAAGTTCTCATACCAGATGGCGCTGGCCAAGGGAGACGGAAGCTACGGCAAAACCATCAACAAACTTGCCAAGGCCCATGTCCTGGTGATTGACGATCTCGGCCTCGCTCCCATGAACGATGCCGAACGAAGAGACCTCCCGGAGGTCGTTGAAGAAAGGCACGGCCATGCCTCCACCATCGTCACCAGCCAACTCCCCGTGGAGAACTGGCATGAACAGATCGGCGATTCCACCATTGCCGATGCCATCCTTGACCGGTTGATCCATAATGCCCATAAGATAAACCTGTCTGTGAAAGGAGGCTCGCTGAGAAAAAAATATGCCGGCTTGACCTGAAAGATCAGTTATGAGAAAGAGCTAAAAAACCAGCGTAGCTACGCTCCGACCAGGGGTGGCGGAATCAATCGGAACACCCTGGAGACTTGGATCGGAACCGGGTGGCGGATTCCTTCGGAATCGAGTGGCGGAATCAGCGGAATACGCAGTTCGCCGGGGATCAGAAGATTTACAACCCAAAACCCAATCATGTTGTGTGGTTCCTTTTTATTGCTAACGAAAAGCTCAGCCGCGCGAGGAACGAGCGTCGGCTGGAGCGCCTTGTTCGGTGACAATGCCCGGAACTTTGTACTCAATACGGTCATTATTCCATACAGGAATTTTGTAATGATGCTTCTTGGCATCAGCCGCGACTTTTTCTGCCGCCCGACGCAAGGCTTTCAATCCGATTAGGGCGTATTTATTATGTTCAGTCATAAATTTTTCTCCGATTCGTCTATGATCACAGGGAAATCGCCTGATGTGTCGAAAATTACCCAGGAATCAGCCAATTTTTTGTAAATTTCGTTGAAATTACTCCAGCTTCTTTCAAAACGTCGCTTAATATCTATTTCGGGGACATTGTGCCCGCCTTTGGCAACCCTCAACTTCACCCGCTCAATGGCGAACTCGACGGAGGGAAGTCTCAAAAAATAAATTATAATTTCAAATCCTTGTTCCTTCCATTCTCTTATTTTTCTTTCGTACCCTTTACCGCTCAGTGTTGTCTCAAATGCAAATGATTCATTCTTCTTTACATAGTCATTGATCTGTCTAATCATTATCCTGCCGGCCTCAATCTCCATTTTCGCGGGTTGAAAGGGGGCAAGGCCTTGAGCGATAAGGTCGGCATTTATGAAATTTAGACATTCCGCTTCTACAGGAAGAAATTCATTTGCAAATGTCGTTTTGCCAGCTCCATTAGGCCCGGCCAATATATAACACCTTTTAATCAATTTTTATGTCCCTTTTTCTTCAGAGAACGGCGGAGCTAAGTGGCGTGGCGGCAGTTCCGCCACGTCCGTCTTAAGCGATTTGTTGGGCGGGTATCTATTTTTTCAGTCGTTCTATTTCCCTCCGAATCTGTTCAATCACTTCTTTATTCCCGATTTCTCCATCCAAGCTGAAGACTATAAATACTTTGCCACCGTATTGCTCTTCAAATCCTGAGAAACTGTTTTTCATTCTTTCAGTTGGAGAATAATTGCCGAAGTTTGCTTTCGCTGTCAATGGCTTGATTTGAATTCCAAATGCTCTATTATCAACTTTTGCCACATAGTCGATGTCTCCCGCGTGGTCAAGTTCAGAATCTGATTCCTCAAAAATTATGTCTGGAAATATTTTGGATAATCCGTCATTAACAACAGACTTCTCCCGAAGGAAACCGTCAAAGGTCCTATTGACGGTAAGATTGTAAATGTAATCAATGCAATCCTGAAGCGTCAGTTGACTGAATGCCGCTTGCCATTCAGGAATAACTACTTCTGTTATTTTCTCGTAAAGCCGTTCGCCAAGTTCTCGCAAAGACCCTGGGGGAATTTTAGTCGGCGCCTTTGAGACTGTATATGCGTTTTCAAAATACCATCGTTCCCATTCTTGAATTGTTTTTGGCTGGCATTCCCTAATAAGGGCCATTACCGCTCCGACTTTATTGGACCTTGATAACTGGTAGGTTTGGTTGGCATAATTCAGAACTTTTTCCTTTTTGCCAAATTCCATGGAATATCTTTGTTTTTTTGCCACTTAATGCCTCTGCAGGATTAGAAATTTGTTTTTGTATTTAAAGTCGGTTATGTTGTCAACGTCAACCAAACCTTCCTTGATTATATGGGCATTGATAAAAGTCTTGTTCTGCAGATATAGATAACAAAGAAGGTTGTTCCCTTCATCATATTTCTGACTGTCGAACTTTATAAATACTTTTTGGCCCTTTGTTTTGTCGATCAGAAATCTGATCGCCTGTCCATTAGTCGCCCCGTTTTCTTTTACACCGATAAGGCGAACAGCCAAATCATTATCCAGCTTCAACAACTCAGGACTGATTACTTCTTTTACAGAATAGTAGACTTCTCTTTCACCGCTGTCTTTATCAATTTTTGAACCGAATAGAAGCTTCTTAGGGTCTATCTTCTTATCGAGTTTATGAGGGTCTTTGAAGATATAGGGCAGCTTTTCGATTTCTTTATTCAGGTCGGTTTTAACGCTATCCTTCAGAAATATGTATTTGGTGGATGCAATATCGGATTGCCCCACATTCAGCCTATTTTTAATTATCGGAAGAAAGGCCGAATTGATTTCATAGCCGACAGAACTACGGCTTAAATTACGGGCGGCAAGTGCAGTTGTCCCACTGCCGAGGAACGGGTCCAAAACCGTTTCGCAGGAAAAAGAAAACATTTTTATCAGGCGGGCAGGCAACTCTTCTGGAAACATAGCAATGTGTCCGTCCTGCTTTGCCCCTGCAAAGTACCAATGCCCTGAAAAATAAGTATTCCAGTCGTCTTTTGTTATTATTGAATGTTCTTTTTGTTCCTTAGTCGGCGCTGATGAAACGCCTTGTTTTTTAAAAAGCAGAATAAATTCATAATCAAGCTTCAAAATGCCATTGCGGGGATATGGAAAACTGCCCATTATCGTGGCGCCGCCGGTCGTATTGCAGGTGGTGACTTTCTGCCAGATAACGGCTCCCATGTAGTCAAACCCTAATGTTTCACAAAATTTAATTATTTCGGTTCTTATTGGAATCACTTTATACCGGCCATAATAAACTGACCGGGCGAACTGGTCTCCGATGTTGATGCAAAGTTTGCAGCCGGGGTGTAATACCCTGTGACACTCCTTCCAGACGAGATTCAGATTATTGATATAACTTTCATAACTTTCGTGATAACCGATCTGATTTTCAGTCCCGTAGTCTTTTAATTGCCAGTATGGGGGGGATGTGATTACCAAATGAATTGATTTATCGGCTAAGCAGTTCATTTGCCGGCTGTCGCCGTTTATTATTTTATGAATAGTTTGCACTGAGTTCTCCATTGCCTATAGTATAACATAATCTATTTATGTCTTTTGCCCAACGAAAAAATCAGCCGGAGCGTAGCGATCGGCTGGATTGCTTTTGTTGGGTAGCTAATTTGGGCGAATGCACAGCGGCCGCATGCAACTTGATACCCAAGGCACCAATTACTTTAAGAACAGTATCAAATCCCGGACTTCTTTCACCGGACAGAGCTTTATATAAGCTCTCGCGTGATAATCCGGCGTCACGCGCAACCTGAGACATACCTTTAGCTTTTGCAATGTCTCCTAATGCCTTTGCAATAAAGGCCGCATCACCTTTTGATTCCTCAATGCACATTTCCAGATAAGCGGCCATTTCTTGAGGTGTGCGAAGGTGCTCGGATACATCATATTTTGTTGTAACTGTTCTTGCCATAATTAACTCCTACAAATTTTTTGCCAAGCGAAGTGCGTTTTTAATATCTTTTGCCTGTGACTTTTTGTCTCCACCCGCCAGCAGGATTATCACCGTGCGCTCACGCTTGATGTAATAAACCCGATAGCCTGGACCATGATCAATACGCATTTCCGAAACTCCTTCTCCCACGGGCTTAACATCTCCGGGATTGCCCATAGCCAGTCTTTCAATTCTTGCCTGTATGCGAGCACGACCTCTAATATCTTCCAGACTATCAATCCACTCGGCGAATATTTCGGTTTTGCGAATTTCAATCATGCTATCACTGTAGCCCAATGGCTACGCTTTGTCAATAGATTCTTGAATCAATATTTATGCCCAACATTACGATTGAGCCGCCGAGTTTACGAGGTCGGCTTCAAACGCTTGTTATTCGTTGGGCCAGTATTTTGGCTTTGCGATTCTGAATCAGGATCAAGGCTGTCCCAAGAACCCCGGCAAGCACAAGACCGTAGTCTTGAGGGACTTTTAAACTGATGGCGGCGCTCATTCCAACGATCGACCAAAGAAAAGGAATGATGAGCAGATAAACAGGAACCTTCGTTGTCGCCCAAAGCAATATGCCGAAAGTGAAGATAGTCGTAGGACATGGGGCAACCCCGAATATGGGTGCTGAAGGGTAGTTATGCCCAAAAGTCATTCCAAGGAGTGAGTAAACTGCCATCGCATATAAAATGAAGCAGCCCCCCAGAATTGGAATGGGCTTGTAGCTGAAACGAAAGGAAAGTTTTCCGTAAAATGTGCCTACTATAAGGAAAAGCAGCCCCTGAAGAATGTAGAAGACTCCGAAAATACGGGCGATTGGGTTGATAGGACTGAAATAAACGATGTGGTAAAACACACCCATCCAGATCCAGAACAGTGCCAGAATTCCCGAAATGACCTGGCCAGATAATTTGTTTTGGCGAATCGCCAGCGCAAGCGCAATGAAACCCAGCAAATATGCCACTACCTGAGCAGGCCATATGGCTACGTTGTAAATTCTAAAAACATCGAAGAATTGCTCGACAGTAAACGGTATGTTCATATAATCATCCTCCTTTGAATAATGTTATGCCCAACATACGGCTCACTGGGAGCCGGCTTTTGATAAGATATTGCGTTTCGGCGAGCGGAGTATAGGGGGGCTGTTTTGGCTTGTCAACAGCTCACTTTGATTAAATATCAAAACTACTCCCTGTCTGCATATCCTTGATCCGGTCGCCCATTACGGACTTTAGGACGTTAAATGCCTTTTTGCCTGTGCAATGCCCTGTATATGTTACCTCAACGGGATAGTTCAAAACTGATTTTCCCATATTTTCAATATCCTTCCTTTTCCTCGCCATAAAATTGAACGGCGGCAAGGCCACAAGATGAAATCCACCGATGACCGCCTTGATAGGGACCCCCTCAAACTCTCTTGCTACAGTATCGATCATGTTGAGGATACCGTTATGCGAACAGCCGGTGAAAATTACCAGCTTTCCGTTCTCTTTGACGGCCATCACAATTTCATGAGAGAACACATCAGGTACCAGCCTTCCTTCGGTTTTCAAGTGAAGCTGTTTATTCCCAAGGGGTTTAGGATGCGTGTCAATGATTTTGGGAAAGATAAAAACATCGGGAAGAATTTCAGTGGGTTTGCCGACGAACTCGAAGCGATCCCGGTGATGATCCATGATGGCACGATCCAAGCCGATATATTTTTTCAAAAACCCCATAATCTTGATGTAACACTCACCCTCAGGCGCATTCGCAAGATACACCTTGGCATTGGAATTCAGCTCAAAAAAACGTTTAAGACCTCCGCCATGGTCAAAGTGATGGTGTGACAGAACCGCCACGTCAACGGAATCGACCTTTATAGACAAATGCTTAGCATTATCGACAAATGCACCAGAAGCCCCCAAATCAAAAAGAATCGAATGATTTTTAAACTCAATATACAAAGATAAACCCCATTCTGAAGTAAGGCCCGGTTCAGTGATGCTCTCTCTGTTTTCAATCAAGGTAGTAATTTTCATGAGTCGATCCTTCCTTATGCTGCAGCCTTTGAGGCTCAACGACTAAGCTCACCGGCGGCAATGAAACGTAGCGGAATTGCCGTCCGGTGCAGCGCCTGGTTATCTGTTCTTACTACAACACCCCACTGGAAATATCAAAAAATCGCTCAAAAAAGCGTATCAATTTGTCCAAAACGCTCTCGCGTTTTTTGGAACGCTCTCCTCCGGGAGAAAAGCGTGATACAGGCGGCAGAACCTTGGCTAAAGCAGTGCCCGTGGTTGCAACACTGCCGTTACGAAACGCGTTGCGCACAAATTTATAGGTTTCGTCGTGATCAAGATTTTCTTGCTTAATAATCTCGTCCAGTTCCTCTATTTTTTTCTTTTCCACATACTTCTGCCAGTCTTCATCCACGACCGAATGGATATCAAGCGAAGCGATAAACTGGTTGATGAGGTCTTTTTTGTTGCGCAGTTCAACGCTTGAATCAATTGCTTTATTAATGTCAATGAGCAGTTCGTGGTTCTTGATGTGGTCTTCGTGGTATTTTTTAACAAGCCCTAAAATATAATCAATGTTGATCTCAATCTGTTTAATGAGCTCCATTTCAAACACGAGATCATCGTTGATGTTTTCCTTCTCGCCTTCACATGTCTTGCGAAACTCGTTATAGAGGTCAATGTAGGCGCTGTGATAATCCTGAATGTCCCGCTCGGTTAAAATTTCGTTGCCGTTAAATTCGTCAAAAGTAACCAAGATATTTCTCACACGCAAAATCGCGCCGTAGAGCCTGATGAAATCCTTTTGATTTTGTTCCCCTATAATTCGCTCGTCAACGGGAAATTTTGCCAAAAGCTCTTTGACTATACTGGTATATCCACGGACTTCCTTGTCGCCGTCTTTGTAGCCGTTGTAGTACTCGTCATACGATTTTAACAGCACAATCCCGCTGGCTTCCTTATCGCCAAAGAGGGCAATGGATTCATTGGTCGCTTTTTCCAGATTGCGGAAGCAAACAATGTTTCCGAACGTCTTGACGGTGTTTAAGATGCGGTTGGTACGCGAATACGCCTGCAACAAACCATGCAAACGCAGGTTTTTATCCACCCACAAGGTATTGAGCGTAGTCGCGTCAAAGCCGGTCAAAAACATATTGACCACCAGAAGAATATCAACCTCACGATTTTTCACCCGCTCGCTGACATCTTTATAGTAATTCTGAAATTTGTCGGAAGAGGTGTCATACGAAGTCCCAAACATGGCGTTGTAGTCTTTGATGGCATTCTCAAGAAAATCCCTTGAGCTCTTGTCCAATCCACTGGTGTCTTCGGAGTTTTCATCTGTCACACCGTCAATTTCTTCCTCGTTTACACCAAAGCTGTAAATAAGCGCTACTTTGAGTTTTTTATCGCTCGGCGCCTCTGTTAGCTGTCTCTGGAATTCAGCGTAGTATTTTTTGGCCACATCAATGGAAGAAACGGCGAAAATGGAGTTAAACCCTGCCAGTCTGCGGTCTTTGAGTTTGTAAAAGCTGTTCCGTTTGGTTTTCTGATCAAAATGGTCGCGGATATATTGAACAATATTTGCTAAACGCTCCGGCGCGGCAAGCACTGCTTCGCGGTCGATGTCGCGGACTTTCTTATCTTCAATGTCTTCTGCTTCGCGCACGGTGGAAATATAATCCACTTTAAACGGCAAAACATTTTTATCGGCAATGGCATTCACAATGGTATAGATGTGCAATTTATCGCCAAAAGCCTGCGCGGTGGTCTTAAAATCGGGACGGCTGCCTGAAGAAGCATTCACGGCAAAGATCGGCGTGCCGGTAAACCCGAAGAGATGGTAGTTTTTAAACGCCTTGGTAATGGCGGAGTGCATTTCACCGAACTGCGAGCGGTGGCATTCATCAAAGATCAGCACAATATGACCATTGAAAATAGTATGCCCTTTGTTGCGGCCGATGAACCCGTCAAGTTTTTGAATAGTGGTGATAATAATGCGCGCGTTTGTGTCTTCCAGTTGGCGTTTCAAAATCGCCGTACTGGTATTGCTGTTGGCCGCCCCTTTTTCAAATTTGTCGTATTCGCGCATGGTCTGATAATCAAGGTCTTTGCGGTCAACCACAAAAAGCACTTTATCAACATAGGGCAATTTGCTCGCCAGTTGGGCGGTCTTGAAACTGGTCAGGGTTTTACCCGAGCCGGTAGTGTGCCAGATGTAACCACCAGCCTCAACGGCGCCGAGTTTTTTATAATTAGTGCTGACGTCAATTCTGCTTAGTATTTTCTCGGTCGCCACGATCTGATAAGGCCGCATCGCTAAAAGCTGTTTGTCAGTGGTAAACACGCAGTAGCGGGTGAGGATATTGAGAAGCGCGTGCTTGGCAAAAAAGGTTTTGGCAAAATCTACAAGGTCGGTAATAGGCCTATTGGTCGCGTCCGCCCACCAGCTCGTGAATTCAAAGCTGTTGCTGGAGCGTTTCCCTTTTTTGACGGCGCCTTCGCTTGATTCTTTGATATGTTCCCAGCGCGTGGTGTTGCTGTAGTATTTGGTGTGCGTGCCGTTGGAGATAATAAATATCTGCACATACTCAAAGAGCCCGGAGCCAGCCCAAAAACTCTCGCGCTGGTAGCGGTTGATCTGATTGAACGCTTCCTGGATCGCCACCCCGCGCCGCTTGAGTTCAATATGCACGAGTGGCAGGCCGTTGACCAGCACCGTTACATCGTAGCGGTTGGCTCTTTGCCCTTCTTCGGTGGTGTATTGGTTGATCGCCTGCAAACTGTTTTCGTGGATTTTGTCTTTGCGGAGCAAATAGACATTTTTAACTGTTCCGTCATCTCTTTTTAGATTTTTGATGTAATCTTCCTGAATAGTGGCTGTTTTTTCGGCGATACTCTGGTTGGGATTGGCGATCTCGCCGGTAAAAAACCTTTCCCATTCGGTATCGGAAAAGCTGAAATCATTGAGCTTTTCAAGCTGTTTACGCAGGTTGAGCACCAGATCAGCTTCGGAAGTAATGGGCAGAAACTCATACGCCTGTGACTCTAACTGCGCAATAAAGGCGCGCTCCAGCTCCGCCTCGCTCTGGTATGTTTTGGAAGTACGGTAAATGGCCTGGTATTCCGCCACCACCGTGCTTTGCGGATTTTCCGCGACTAAATTGTATCGGCTATTGGTTGGCATGGTCTTTTTCCAATGGCTCAAAAGTCAGCAGCTTGTTTCGGTAGTATTCGTATTGTTTACGCCGGGCATTGAGTTCAGCCGGTAAGCCGACCGAAATATCAGTCACCAGAGCGTCGAATTTGTCGAGAATGGCAACGATGCGTTCTTGTTCGGCAAGAGGCGGGATGGGGATTTTATAATCAAGAATTTTATCTTGTTTTACACGAATTACTTTAGCCCCATGCGCAAATCGCTCTTTGTATCTTTTGAAATTTGTTGTCTGTAATAAGTAAGTTATGAATTTAGTGTTTTGATTATGGCGAAATGCAAACATATCTCCGCTAATACAAATCTCATCACCGAGCCAACCCAAGGGTTTACATACATCCTCAATATTTTCACTCACACCTGATATTAGCACATCGCCCTTCTGAGCCTTTTTTAATTTCTTTGCTAATTCTGGCGAAACAAACGTTTTCGTTTTGTCGGCATAGGTCCCGTAATATGTATAAATCTGGCCGTAGTGTATGCACCCAATTCCATCTTCAACAAAATCTTTTTTCTGCAAGCCGTTTCCTCTAATCAAAGATCCGACTTCACCTAATTTTTTGAACTCAACATCTCTTATATTCAACAGCTCATCCCGATAATACTCATACTGCTTCTTTCGCGCCTCCAGCTCCGCCTCCAGCTCCGCCTCCAGCTCCGCCTCCAGCGTGGTAAAGGTATCCAGAATTTTCACGATCTCTTGTTGGATGGCAAGGGGCGGAATGGGGATGAGAAACGCCTTTACCGCACTATCTGTAATTGCCGGATAACTTGCACCCCGCTCATTTGCTTCTACATGGGCATAGAACGATTCAGTACCAAGAAAATGGAAGACGAGATTTGGAAGTACCCGTTTTGTGTTTGGTCGAAGAACACAATAGCCAGTACTACATATGTTGCCATCGTATTCGGCTGGAATTAGCGTGTACCGTTTGAGCATTGGCCGCGTCGTTCCGAATATCACATCCCCTTCGCGAACTATTTGTTGTGCTCTGCTTGGTGCATTTTCGCTGGTGATAGTCTGGGCCTCGGCGATTGCGTGCGTAACCCGATCAACAGATGTAAGGTCGATATATCTGAACTTTTCACCATCCACATCAGCCCATTTGATGTTGGTCGTGCGCAGAGTGACCTTCTTAAGCTCAGAGTACTCCACCCCCTCGGGACAAAGCTCGGCGATCAGTTTTTCGATTTTATTCAAAGGTTTATTCATGATGATCTTCATGACTCAGAACCCGGCTTTTTGATTCTTCGGCCCTTCTTCAGTTTTTTCTCCGCCTTCTTCAGGGTTTCCAGATAGTCCCGTTCCACAACGCTGATGGCTGCGGACTGATATTTCTTGTACTCGGTTTCGGCTTTTTGCAGCGCCTGCTCGTGGCTTACAGCGCCGGCATTGTCCAGCAGCTTGCCGTCAAAAGTCTGTATCAGCCGGTCGAGTTGCGCGATCCAGTCCTTCATGCGCATCGGGTCCTGATTCATGGCTTTTACTTCCGCGAGGTCAAAATAGGCGGAAACGATGTTATTGAGCTTTTTCAGCTCATTTTCGGCGAGATAATTTTTGGCGATGCCGATATCTTTCCGGGTGACTTCTCCGCCGGAAAAAGTGAGCAGACCCATGAACGGTTGACCCGCGTCGGCGCGTTTGGCGATCACCTCAGCGGCAGTGTGTCCGTGCGCGGCGTAGTGCAGTTTGTTTTGCACGATCTTGAAAAACTGCGTGGATTCTTTCGCGTTTGGGTCATAGTCCGCGCTGGTTGCGTAGAGGTCGAGCACCTGCCGATACAGCACTTTTTCACTGCTGCGGATATCGCGAATGCGGTCGAGCAGTTCCTTCCAGTAATTCCCGCCGCCCGTGCCTTTGAGCCGCTCGTCGTCCATGGTAAAGCCTTTAACAATGTATTCTTTCAGTCGTTCCGTTGCCCAGATGCGAAAATTGGTAGCGATGCGCGAGCTGATGCGATACCCGAGAGAAATAATCATGTCCAGATTGTAATGATCCGTTTGGTACTTTTTGCCGTCATCGGCAGTTGTCAATATTTTCTTTACAACTGAATCTGTCTGTAATTCGCCGTCCTTGAGAATGTTGTTTATATGCTGGCTGATATTTTGTTTCGTCGTATCAAAAAGCTCGGCGAGTTGTTTTTGGGTGAGCCATACCGTTTCGCCCTGCATGCGTACTTCAACACTCGACTTACCATTGTCGCCCGTATAAATGATTATTTCGTTTTTTAGTTCGTCGTTTTTCATATTATTTCGTCCCCTCAATAGCGCTTACTATTTCATCAATCGCCTTGCGCAGTTCGTTCTGTCGGGCAACAATGCCTTTGATCTCGGCGTTGAGCTTTACAATATCAATTGCCTCGCGGGTGTCTTTTTGCGCCACATAGGTGGATACCGCGATGTTGTGGTCGTTTTCTTCAATGGTCTTATTGCCCACCAGCTTGGCAAAATGCTCCCTGTCCGCGCGCTTGGTAAACGCCTCCAGGATCTTGGCGCGGTTTTCATCGCTCAGTTTGTTTTTGTTTCCTCCGCGGACAAATTCGGCTGACGCGTCTATAAACAGTATTTTGTTATCTTTCTTGCTTTTTTTAAGCACGATGACGCAGGTGGCAATGGTCGTGCCAAAGAAAAGATCGGGCGGAAGCTGGATTATGGTATCAATGTAGTTGTTATCTACGAGATATTTGCGAATCTTTTGCTCCGCGCCGCCACGATACAGCACTCCAGGAAATTCAACGATCGCCGCTGTTCCGCTGGTGGAAAGCCAAGAGAGCATGTGCATGGTAAAGGCGAGATCGGCCTTGCTCTTTGGCGCCAATACTCCTGCCGGTGAAAAACGCGGGTCATTGATAAGAAGCGTATTGCTGTCGCCTTCCCACCTGATGGAATACGGAGGATTGGAAACTATTGCGTCGAAGGGCTCATCATCCCAGTGCTTCGGATCGGTTAGCGTATCGCCGTTGGCAACATCAAAGTGATTGTAGTTGATATCGTGCAAAAACATATTGATACGGCAGAGGTTGTAGATAGTGAGATTGATTTCCTGCCCAAAGAATCCTTGCCGTACATTTTCTTTGCCGAGAACTTTTACGAACTTGAGGAGTAAAGAGCCAGAACCGCAGGCGGGGTCGTATACTTTATTTACCTCTTTTTTGCCAACAGTTGTTATCTCAGCGAGAAGTTCGCTAACTTCTTGCGGGGTAAAGAATTCCCCGCCGGATTTTCCAGCATTTGCAGCATACATTGTCATCAAAAACTCATAGGCGTCGCCAAAGGCGTCAATCGTGTTGTCGTAGTAATTGCCCAGCCGCAGGTCACCGATCGCCTCCAAAAGCTTCACCAGTTTTTGGTTTCTTTTTTCTACCGTGTTGCCGAGTTTGTTGGCATTCACATCAAGATCATCAAACAAGCCTTTGAGATCATCCTCGCTGTCCGAACCTTTGGCCGAATTTTCAATGTTGCGGAATACCGCGGCCAGCGTTTCATTGAGATTGGCGTCATGGCGTGCTTTGGCGCGGACATTGACAAAAAGCTCGCCCGGCAAGATATAGAATCCTTTTTCCTTTACCGTATCGGCCCGGCCGAACTCCGCCTCTTTGTCTGAAAGCTTGGCGTAGTCAAAATCTTTATCGCCACTGCGCCGCTCGTCTTCATTGAGGTAGCTGGTGAGATTCTCGCTGATGAAGCGATAAAAAAGCATCCCCAAAACATATTGCTTAAAGTCCCAGCCGTCCACGCTGCCGCGCAGATCATTGGCGATCTGCCAGATAGCGCGATGCAATTCGGCGCGTTCTTGTTCTTTTATCATTAAATTATCCTATGTTATGGGCTATTTCTTTTTCCATAGTACAACATTCCGGCACGGCAAAAATTATTTTTTACAGATAACAGTATAATTGGGCCAAAGCTGATTGTCTTGGAGAACGTTTGGAAAGCCGATCAACCGGCGCTGGGCAATAGAGCATTTACATTCCCGCGTGTCAAGGAAAAATATTGGTACAGACTTCTATACTATCAGTATGTTATGATCTGCATGAAACTGACGGAAACATCTTGAGTTGTGGTACGCGATCTGTTATTTTCGCCTGTATGGAAAAGCAAGAAGACAAAGTCGGCGTTACTGCACATGCTCCCGTCTCGTTTCCGCGATGGCGCGAGGTGTTGGATTCGGAAATCGGCGATCCCTCCAAAAGGAACGGGATGGAACAGGACATCTTTGCCTGGCTGAAGTTTCTCAAGGCAAACAGTCGCCGGGCTTCCGTGGAGTCCGTTCTGGATTTTCTGCATCATATCGAAGGAGAGGGGCAAGAAACCGATTCGGTGCGCGCATCCCTGCGGTGGTTTTTCAAATCCGCCGCCGTTCAGTCGGGG
>JAHYJE010000019.1 GCA_019429105.1 Syntrophobacterales bacterium | reverse complement strand
ATTTATTAAATATGACGCTTGCGTTGAATAACGACATTTTTTAAGGCCACGGCCGAGCTTAACAGGCAATTTTTTGGCCGTTCCGATCAGAAAAACTACTTCGCCAAAATCAATCGCGGATTTTGGGTGAAGAAATGAACCTTGTCATATGCCGTTATTTCTGATACTTTCCCTATACTAAAGGGATTTTTACGGAAAGGACATTCCATTGATTGATGATATTTCCATAAAACAGGGTAGAGAGGTGCTCCGGATTGAAGCGGAAAGCATCTTCAGCCTGATCGGAAAAGTTGGCGAATCTTTTTCCCGGGCGGTTGAATTGATTTACAAAAGCAAGGGACGGGTGATCGTCGCCGGGATTGGCAAATCGGGGCTGATTGGCAAAAAGATCGTTGCCACTCTGACCAGCACTGGAACGAAGGCCCTGTTTCTTCATCCAGTAGAAGGATTGCACGGAGATCTGGGAATCGTGACGAGGGGCGATGTGCTGATCGCCATCTCCAACAGCGGGGAAACAAACGAACTGAACCTGATCATCTCCAGTATCAGCGAGCTGGGCGTGCCCTGCATCGCCTTTACCGGCAACCTCTCCTCGTCGCTGGCGCGCACCGCCGATATTGCGATCGATGTTGGCGTGGAAAAAGAGGCCTGTCCGTTCGGTCTGGCTCCCACTTCGAGTTCCACCGCGGCGCTGGCGATGGGCGATGCCCTCGCCGTCGCGTTGATAACTCGCCGAAATTTTCAGGAAGAGGATTTCTACAAATTTCACCCCGGCGGCAATCTGGGACTGAGGCTGAGGGCGAAAATCCGGGATGTGATGGTTGCCGGCTCCCAAATTCCGCAGGTGGCCGATACGGCGACCTTTCTCGAAGCGGTACGGGAAATGGACGAGAAAAACAAGGGATTCGTCATTGTTGCCGATGCAAAAACCCATATCAAGGGAATCATGACCGATGGCGACATCCGCCGGATCGTTCGCCGGGAAGTTGATTTCCACACAGCCTCCGTCACTGATTTCATGAGCCCGGCGCCCAAATCGATCAGGGAAGAGATCACCGTCGCCCAGGCGATCGAATATATGCAGCGCGAAGAGATAACCACCCTCGTTGTGGCAGACAGGGAAAACCGCCTCCAGGGATATGTGCACCTCCACGACATCCTGGGAAGAGGGGGTTCACTGAAGATCGCCGTCGCGGAATAGCTTCAGGAAAAGGAGCATAATCTCATGAAAGAGATCAAAGCGACAACCTTGAAAAAGAAGAGAACGGTAAAAGCATCCCCCAAAAAGACAAAAGCGTCGCTTGCTCAAAACGATGCCAAGCTGCAGACGCAGACAACGGCGCACCCTGATGGGGAAAAGATCAAGGAAATAAGCATCAAGGACCCCTCTTTGCTGTTGAACCGGGATCTCTCCTGGCTCGAGTTCAACCGCCGGGTGCTTGAGGAAGCCGAAGACCCCTCTACGCCGGCCCTCGAAAAGCTGAAATTTATCTCCATCTTCAGCTCCAATCTGGATGAATTCTTTCAGATTCGCGTCGGCGCCCTGGCTCGTCTCATCCAGGCCGGGGTAATCGATGCGGATCCCTCGGGGATGCTCCCCCAACAGATCATGACAGACATCGCCCAAAAGGCGCGCGCCTACGTTGCGCAACAGTACAGTTGTTTCCAGCAGATCGTCCTTCCCGACCTCCAACAGGCCGGAATCCGGATTCGCTCCGTTGATTCCCTTGACAAAAAAGAGATCAACAAACTTAACAGATACTTTGAGACGCAGGTGCTTCCCATTCTTACGCCGCTCGCCGTTGACGCGGGTCATCCCTTCCCCTTTCTCGGCAATCTGCGACTCAATCTGATGGTCATGTTCAAGGAGCCGCAGACCACCCTTGACTCACAGACCTACCTGTTCGACATGGATTCCACCCAGGACAACTATATTCAGCCCTACGCCTTTATCGAGGTCCCTTCGCTGCTGCCGCGGCTGATCCCCGTGGAGGAGGGGATAAACAAAAACGAACGCCATTTTGTCCTGCTCGAAGACCTGATCAGTTTGAAAATCGGGGGGCTTTTCCCGGGGATGAATATCACCGCCTGCTTTCCCTTCCGCGTCACCCGCAATCAGGATTACGACCTCCACGAAGACTCGGTGATGGATCTGCTGAAATCGGTGGAAGCCGAACTTAAAGACCGTTCCAACAAAATCGCCGTCCGTCTTGAGGTAAAAAAAGGCTTCCACCAGAAGATGCTGCGCACCTTGTGCCGGGGGCTGGCAATGGAAGAAACCAATATCTATCACATACCCGGTCCGCTGAACCTCTGCGGACTGCTGCCGCTATACGATCTGCCCGTTGCAAATATTTACCGGGATGAGCCGTTCAATCCCCGGATTCCCCGCCGTCTTGCCGGCAAGGAGGACATCTTCAGCGTTATCCGGGAAGGCGACATGTTCCTCCACCACCCGTATGACTCATTCGGAGTTGTTGTTGACTTCATCAATACCGCCGCTGAAGACCCTGATGTGCTTGCCATCAAGCAGACCCTTTACCGGATTGACCGCAATTCGCCGATAGTCGAAGCCCTCTGCCGCGCTGCTGAACATGGGAAGCAGGTTACCGCCGTGATCGAGATCAAGGCCCGTTTTGACGAGGCAAAGAACATCGATCTTGCCCAGCGTATGGAAAAATCGGGCATCAACCCCATTTACGGCTTTGTCAACTGGAAGATCCACTGCAAGGCAGCGCTCGTTGTCAGACGCGAAGGCGATAAGCTGCGCAGCTATGTCCATCTTTCCTCGGGGAATTACAATACCCAGACAGCCCAGCTCTACACCGATGTCGGGCTGATGACCGCCGATCCGGAAATCAGCAATGACATCGCCTCGCTGTTCAACGTCATTACCGGATTCAATTCCTGGACCGGCAGGGACATGCTGAAACCGGAAAACATCGAGGCGCGCTTCAAAAGGCTCTTCCTTTCCCCTGTAAATATGCGCGAGCGGATCATCGCGCTGATTGATCGCGAGATCAAGCAATCCTCCGCCAAAGCGCCCGGTCGAATCATTGCCAAGATGAACGCCCTGCTCGACGAGCCAACCATCCGCGCCCTCTATCGGGCGTCACAGGCAGGCGTAAGGATAGATTTGATCGTCCGCGGCATCTGCTGCCTGCGACCCGGGATTCCCGGCATCAGCGAAAACATCCACGTAAGCAGCATCCTCGATCGGTTCCTTGAACATTCCCGCATCTACTACTTCCATAACGGCGGCAATCCGGACATCTATTCGGGAAGCGCCGACTGGATGCCCCGCAACTTCAAGAAGAGGGCGGAAATCCTCTATCCTGTCAATGACAAGAAGCTAAAAACGCGGATCGTCAATGAAATACTGATGACGTATTTAAACGACAACATCAAATCCCGCATCATGCAGCCGGATGGAAGCTACCGGCGTGTGCCGCGCGATGTCGGCAAACCCCCGGTGCGCAGCCAAAGCGCCCTGATCGCGATCGCGCGGAAGGGCGGGTTAAAATCGCCCCCCTACTCCGAACTCGTCAAACGGATCGGTCAACGGAAGGGTAGAAAAAAATGAACACTGGTGGGGAAAAAGGGTATAAAGCAGCCACCGTTGCCGCCGCAATCAAGAAAATCATTACAGAGGCCAATGCCGACTTGGCGCATGCAAGAAATACCACTGAACTGACGCTCACCCTCTTCGACGCGCTTGTCGGCCTCCACAAACTGACCCTCCGCGACCGTTTTCTTTTGGAGGTCTCGTCAATGCTTCACGATATCGGCTGGTTGCGCACAACAAATGGCGCTCATCACAAACACAGTCGTGACATGATCCTCGAGGCCAAGCTTCCCGGAATTAACAAAAAAGAGCAAAAAATCTGCGCCCTGATCGCCCGCTACCATAACAAGGCGGAACCGGACGCGGCAAAGCACAGACAATTCGCCTCGTTGAAGAGTTCGAGTAGATTTGTTGTTTTGTGGGGTGCGGCAATACTGCGGGTCGCCGACGGACTTGACTGCAATCATAATGGCAAGGTGCACGTTGCCGGCTGCAATATCGTAAAAACGAGACTGACGATCCTCCTTGCCTCCAAAAGCGACTGTTCCAGGGAAATCAGGAGGGCAAAAAGGAAGGGGGCGCTGTTTTCCCGGATGGCCGAACGGGAGTTGGCGTTTCTGCAATGCTTATAGCGTTCCCCTTTGATATCCACCAAACCAGAGAAAAAAGATGAAAGCCAAAACGCTGAAGAAAGACGAATACAGGTTCCTCCTGCCAAATTCCGGAATGGAGCAGGCCATTCTCGCTTCGCTTGGTGCGCTGGGTTGCGAAATCCAAACACAGCGAACAATCACCCAGGAGGATCTTTATCTCGATACGTTCGACTGGCGTCTCTTCAGACACGGTTTGTCGCTGCGTTTTTGTCGCACGGCAGGAAAGGCCCATTACACGCTGAAAATCCTTGGACCAATAAAGGGTGATTCGGCGGAACGTTCGGAGATTGAGTGCGCAGCGGGGGAAAAGACCGGGGCGCCATGGGATATAAAGGAAACGGACATAAATGGAAAGATTGCGGAAATTATCTACCCCCGCCGTCTTCTGGGACACATCGCCGTCCGCGCCCGGCGGCGTACCTTCAAAGTTGTCCATCCTGACGGCACAGTGGTGGAAATTGCCTTCGTTTCCTCCGCGTTTCGGGCTGAGGGGTTCCAGAAACCAGCTTCCGGTCGCCTCTGCGAAATTGCACTCGACTTTGCAAAGGGAACAGCGGCGACATTGGAGGCAATGACGAAAAACATCACTGAAAAATTCGTCCTTTCCCCCTGCCCGCAGTCAATTTTAGAGACGGCAATCGAACGTCTCGGCATCAGTTTCCCGGCCAAGAATCCTCCCGCCGAGCTAACCGTGAACACCGATGACCGCCTCGATCTTGCCGTAAAAAAGATCCTTTCGTTCCAGCTTGGCCGGCTTCAGGAAAACATCCCCGGAACACTGGCGGACATCGACACCGAGTTTGTCCACCAGGCGCGTGTGGCGACACGCCGGATGAGATCACTGCTGCGACTCTTCGCGGACGCTGTTCCCCAAAGAAGCGCGGAATATTTTTCCGGTGAACTCCTCTGGCTCGGCTCGCTTTTTGGCGCGGTTCGTGATCTCGACGTTTTTTCGCTTAACTTGAACAAGTTCAAAAACGAGATTACGCTCGCTCCGCAAAGGGTTCTGGAAATCCTTATCCGGCAGATTCAGCAGGAACGATCCACCCTCCTGGCCGAGCTCAGGGATGGACTATCGACAACCCGTTGGCGCATTTTTTCGCTCAGGATGTCAACATTCATAACAAGACAGCCGGCTATTCACCCGCTTGCCCCCTTAGCTCTTGCGAAGGTGGGGGAAATTGCCCCTTCGGTCATTTTCGGGCTTTTCAACAAGGTTATTTCCCGGGGTAACCGTCTATTGTTAAAGCCACGAATGAGATATTTTCATAAGTTACGTATTCAATTCAAGAAACTGCGTTACACATCCGAATTCTTCAACCCAGCTTTTGACGGCGCCCTTGCTTCTTTTATCACGGATGCGGTAAAAATACAGGATTGTCTGGGAGAACTTCAGGATACCGTTTTTACTAAGGAACTGATCTCTGGCCTTCTGAAAAAATGGAGGGGAAGCGTGATGGAGCCGCGGCTAATATTTATCCTCGGAGAGATACATCAGCTCCAGCAGGAGATCGCCCGTGCCAAACAATCCGAGTTTATGGAAATCTGGAAACAATTCGACCGCCCGGCGACCGTTCTGAAACTGACCAAAGCGCTGGGAGCAGAAAAACCTCCGGAAGCGTAACGGGACTTAAACAAAAGACTTATAAAACCGCTTCAATATTCTTGACAACCGTTTTCAAAATATCGATGCGCGCGGCATACTTGTTGTCGGCAACCACTATTCGCCACGGGGCGATCTCCGTCGATGTTCTGTCAACCATGTCGCAGACCGCCGTGTGGTACAGATCCCATTTTTCCCTGTTTCGCCAGTCTTCCTCGGTAATTTTGAAGCGCTTGAACGAAGTCTTTTCCCGTTCCTTGAATCTTCTTAGTTGTTCATCCTTGTTTATCTGCAACCAGAACTTAACGAGAATCGCCTTGTTACGGACGAGTTGCAGCTCAAAATCATTTATTTCGGAATAGGCGCGCGCCCAATCGCTTTCAGAGCAGAACCCTTCCACCCTTTCAACCAGCACCCGGCCATACCAGGAGCGATCGAAGATCGCAAAGTGTCCGAGACGAGGAATATGCCTCCAGAAACGCCAGAGATAGGGCTGGGCCCTTTCCTCTTCGGTGGGAGCGGCAACGGGAATTCCCTGATAGATGCGGGCGTCGAGCGCCCCCATTACCCGCCGGATAGCGCCGCCCTTCCCTGCCGCGTCCTGACCCTCAAAAACCAGAACGACAGAAAACTTTCTGAATCCGGGATGACGCGTAAGGGTATTAAGACGTCCCTGCCAGCTCTCCAGCTCTTTTTCATACCTTCCCTTACTTATTGCCCTTGCGGTGGGCAAAGCGGTAAGGACGTCCTTGCCGTCTATCTGGGGTGGAATCGGGGGTATTTTACCGTCAGACGAACAGCAAAGAGAGTTTTCGTTAAGCCTTTCGCGGACAGCCTGCAGCAGCCGCTTACCAACTGTCAGACTGCGGTAATTATGGTCAAGCCCTTCCACAACCATCCAGGGCGCTTCTGCGGAACTTGTTTTTCTCAGAAAATGTTCTGATATTTTCCGGAATTTGTCATAACTTTTGAAACGCTCCCAGTCACTGTCGGTAACCCGCCAGCGCGAACGAGGATCCTTCTGGAGCTCCTTGAGGCGTTTTTTCTGCTGTTCTTTGGAAAGATGAAACCAGAATTTCAGAATCAGCGTTCCTTCATCACTGAGCATCCGCTCAAACCGGATGATCTCTTCGGTCGCCTGATCGAGCTGGGAGGATTTCAAGTTACCCAGCACTCTTCCGACTATCGGCGCGGAATGCCAGGCGCCGTAAAAAATACCTGTACTGCCCTTCGGCGGGAGCGCCCGCCAGAAACGCCACATGTACGGCCGCTCCCGCTCCTCATCGGAAGGTTCAGGGAAGGCGTGAGTCTGGATGTGCCGGGGATCCATCCATTCATTCAGGACGCTGACCGTCTCGCTCTTGCCTGCCCCATCGACCCCGCCGACAACAATGAGCACGGAAAACTTTCCGCTCCGGAAAAGATCATACTGGGCATTCAACAGATCCTCGCGCAACCCGGGAACGTCGCGATCGAAAGTCTGTCTGTCAATCTTGTGTCCAAGCTCGGCTGATTCAAACATATCGGTTCCTCTCAGTTTTGCGTAAGATATGAATGTTATATACACTATTTTCATAATAGAAACAACCGGACTGCTGCAAGTTAACGCTTCGTTAAAGCTGCTGTAAGCTCTCAATAGTTTGTAGGTGGATAGCGGCTTGGCGAAGCAGTCAGGATATTTTGACGAACGGGGAGCTTACTGTTCATAAAGGTGTTGGGGTCAATGATTTGTTCTTAGACGCCCATTAACTCACGGCTGAGAAAAAATAGACTCTCCGGTGCGGGACGGTCGTAATATACGCCGTATTCTCCTCCCCAGGCAGGGTTCATCCCCCGCAGAAAAAGGTAGAAAACCCCTCCGAAATGGCGGCGATAGTCGTAATCTGGCTGCCGCAGCTTCAGATATGCGTGCAACGCCAACAGATAGATGTAGTATTGCAGCATGTATTTATGCTCGGCCATGGCCGCGGGAAGTTTGTCGCGCCTGTAATCAAGTCGGCTTTTGCCGAGAAAATTGGATTTCCAGTCCACCAGAAACCAACGCCCCTGCCAGTTAAAAACCATATCCATAAACCCCTTCATGAATCCGCGCAGAGGTTCGAACTGGATGCGCCTCAGCGAGTAAATAAAGTCATCAGGCCGGGGGGGTTCTGCAAAAACTCCGCTTTCGCTGAAAATATCCCTCAGCCTGTCCCGGGAGAGATTCTTCAACGGAAAGTAGAATTCGAGTTCGTTCAGACGATGTTGCGTCCCAATTTCGGATAAGCGGATAATCTCCTGTTTTTCAACCTGTTTGTCTCTGTCACTGCCCATCTCGGCGATAAGTTCTCCGGATGCCCCCCCGTCCGAGATGTCCGGAGGGCGACGGTGAATGTTCATAATAATCAACGGGTGGTGGATAACCCGGTCGATCATTTCCAGAACAGTACCCTGCAAACCGGGATTAAAACCGTTTTCGCGCAGTTTTACGAAAACCGCATCCCCGAGGGCGGGCTCAGGCGCTTTGGTGAAATCGCATTGTTCAAGTATTTCGTGGAGAAGAACACCGGAGCGGCTGCCGGGGGGGAAATTCATGATCGGATCATCTTCGTCTATCTCCCCCTCCCGTTCGGAAAACGCTACCTGGGGATTGTCCACAGCGTCGCGATCGGGATACTCGTCGGCTTGTCCCCCGCCTCCGGCAAGATAGGAAAAACTGGCCACCCGCCAGGAACGGTCGATCACCCCGTCAAACTCCCTGCATTGCGGCTCTGCGACAGCAGACGGACACGGCAACGCGGTTATTTGCTCGCAATCCGGCAGCGGCGAGAGCTTAATCGCCCCTTGCGACGCGGCGGCTATCTCCTGCATTCGGGCGCGGACAGAATCATCGGAGAGACCATGATAATTTTTTGCCGTAGCCGTCACAATATCCTCATCTTCCCCGTCTTCTGGGCCATGTAAAAGATAAGCGGGCGCGGATGTTCCCGCTTTGTTGATCCATCCCCAGACAAAGGTACAACTATTTACAGCCCTTGTCAGGGCTACGTAGAAGAGGCGTATTTCTTCGGCAAGCAGCTCTTTTCTGGTCTGCCGCAGATGGGCGGGATATTCGTCAGAGCCCAGATCGCAGACCTGCCCGCGTGCCGGCTCATGATAGAAAAGCGGCGCTTCCGGTTCCCTTAATCCCCCCCAGAGAAAGGGACAAAAAACAATCGGGTATTGCAGCCCCTTGCTCTTGTGGATCGTCACGATCTCCACCGCGGCGCTGTCGGTCTCCAGACGAAGCTGATGTTCCTCCCCAGCCGGATTGTCCAGCTTCCGGGCAAACCATTGGAGAAGAATATCCAGGGTCATATTTTTCTCTTCCGCCTCTTTTTGCAGCACCTCGGCTATGTGCAGGAGGTTTGTCAAACGACGTTCTCCCCCGGCAAACGAAAGCAGCCGCTCCCTTACGCCCTCCCGATCGATAAAAAATCGGAACATCTTCAATAATCCGGCGTTCTCCGATAATTCGTGATAACGCTGGAATTTCTGATGCCAATCTTCCCAGAGGATTTCATCAGCCTTCAGGGCGCAGAGCGCCTGGAGATCATACCCGATAATATCGGCTGCCAGCGCTGCCAGCATAAGATCATCCCGATCCGGAAAACGGACGGCTAACAGAAAACGCTCCATTTCCGTCGCCTCATGCGAAGAAAAAACGTTTTCGGCACTATGCAGAACGGTCGGTATTTTCAGTTCGGCAAGGGCATCCCGGCAGAGGATCGCCTCCGGGTTTGTACGAACAATGATCGCAATATCCTCTGCCTGCACCCCCCGCTTGCCGATGGCAGCCTTTCCCTCTGTGCCGGAAACAATGAGTCTTGCAATTTCAGCGGCAAGAGCTCTGGCGATCCGGGGCCGGGCAATGCCCCGGGACAGAGGTTTTCCCTCTCCGGCATCTATTAACCAACACTTCATGGGTTGATCATCGATGCCATCAATACTTAATTTATTTAAAAAACAATCACGTCCGGATGAGGCGTCCCGATACTCGATCTCCGGAAAAACAAACGGCGCCGTTCGCCTGGAAAAGAGCGTGTTTACGGCCTTGATCAGGGTAGGTTCGGAGCGCCAGTTGGCCGTGAGGGTATAAATAGAATCCACCTCTCGGCCCGCTGCCAGATAGGCAAAAATGTCCGCGCCGCGAAAGCTGTAAATAGCCTGTTTGGGATCGCCAATCAGAAAAAGGATGTTCCCGACGTTGCGAAAGACCTCTGAAAAGATTGCGTATTGAACCGGGTCGGTATCCTGAAACTCGTCAATCAGCGCGGCTCTGTACTGTTTGCGGAGAACCGCCGTCAACTGTTTCCCCCCATTTCGGAAAAGGGCATGCCGGAGGCGGAGGAGTAAATCGTCAAAATATTGAACATTGTGCTCCTGTTTTTTCAGCGGCAGCTCTTTTGTCAGCGTCAGCAGCAATTCCCTCTTTACATAAAGCAGACGTTTCTCCAGAATTTCCTGCAATTTCCCGGAAAGGGACAATATTTGCCGGCACAGCTCAAAAAATGGATGTTCCGGAGGGGTTGTCCCCTTGCGTGCCGCCGCAGCGATAAAGGCGGCGGAAAATTTCTTGAAGAAGTCGCCGGGAAAAAGCGACGGCGCCCCCGGAGAAAGAAAAATGTCCATTTCCGCGATCAGCGATGCAACCCTTTCGCCGTAAATATTTTTTTTCAACGCCGGATTCATGAGAAGTTTTGCCGACTCTCCGCGAAAGGAAGGCCACTGATCGCGCAGCTCGGACAACCTCTGTTGCAAATCGGCGACAAGAGATTCCTGCCTTTCCGGAACGGGCGGCGCCGTTTCCGGGAGTATCAGCAAATCCTCGGAAATGTGACTGTTTCGAGAAAATTTAAGCAGGCTGAGCGGATCGATTTTACGATTCAGCGCATAGGCGGCAAATTCAGGAGAGGTTTCGTAGAAATTCCTCCTCCAGAAATCCTCCACTATCTCTTCCCTGAGCTTCAGGTCGTCGGTTATCAGCTCCGTATCAAAAAGCTCGCCGCTCGCGAATGCATTTTCCTGCAACACCCGTCGGCAAAAGCTGTGGATCGTGTAAATTGCCGCCTCGTCGAAATCGGCAAGCGCCCTGGTCAACCGTTCAACCGCCCTTGCTCGTTCCTCGGCTTTTGCCAATTTTCGGGAAAGCCCGGCAAGAAAACCGTCCGCTCCCGTGTCGTTTTTCAATACTCTGAGCGCGGCGCTTATGACCTTGCGGATTCTATCGGTAAGTTCGTTGGTCGCGGCAACGGTGTATGTGACAACAAGTATCTCCTTTACCGATAAACCCGCTTCTATCAAAAGGCGCAGGTAAATTACCGTAATGGCATGGGTCTTTCCTGTTCCAGCTCCGGCTTCAATAAGGTTCGCGCCTTGCATGGGGGCGTTGAGGGGGTCAAACTCCCCCCTGAAAAACTTATTGTCTTTCATCTTTCCACCCTCTTTTTGCTGCCAAGAAGCGGCTGGAAAACCATGAGCGCCGTTTTCTGAAACGCACCGTCCCTGAAAGGCGGTTCATCGCCGAAGCATCGCTGGCAATAGGGGTCGTTAATCTCCCCATAGGCATATTTCTTGTCATCCCAGGTTGCCATCGCCCGCCTCAGTGCCTCCTCTTCACTTTTTCCTGCAAAAATAGCCTCGGCATAGCCGAGAGACGTCTCCGGGAAAAAGGGCAGCGGCCGACGCAGGCCGGCGGAGTACAGACCGAGAAGTTCTTCCAGGAGAGCCGCCGGATTTTCAGGTCGTGCCAGAACCCATCCCCCCTCTCTCCCGAAAAAAAGCGCCGGCAGTGAGAATCCCTCCTCGGCAACGGAGATCAGCAACAGCTCAATCCAGCCTCCGAGTAAATCCCGGGCGCGAATTTTACCAAACCGGTACTTCAGAAGACCCGATTCGGTCAGATATTTCAACCTTCCGGTCACCCGCAGTCCGGCGATCCCCAAATCAACGTCAACCATCATTTTATGAAAATCGATTTTCGCTTTCTTCCCCCAGCCGGGAATGGTTTTCAATAATTCTACCAATTCGTTTACCTCGCCGGCCAGTGATTCATATTCGCAGAAACCGATGGTTCCGTGAGGAAGATTCCCCGCCGCCGTCAAGACGGGATAAAGTTCCTGCAGGTCCCCTCCTTGAAGGGCATGCTCCAGCATGGTTTCCGCCGTCTGGAATCCTGCAAGCCCACCCATGCGGAACAGCTCTTTTTCGGGCAGTATTTCATACCCGTTTTCGAAGGTAAGGCCAATCCTCTGTTTCAAAAGATATCGCGACGGATTGCTGAAAAATGACTGCAAATTGGCAATGCCGACTTCCCGCCAACCCTCCTCCGGTTCGGAAAGCGGGTCGGTAAAAAACTGTTCCTTTAACCGGCGCTCCTGAAATCGAAGATTAATGTCCATAAATCGAAGATTAATGTCCATAATGAGCGCCCGGGCCGCTCCCAGATTTTCCCGGGAATAGCTGAACAGTTTTGAGCTATTAGAGAAATATTCGGGATGAAATGCCTGCAAATGGTGCAATGTGAACAGTTGTTCCTGCAGTGTCCCCGCCTCGGCGCTGAATCCCTCCTCCAGACAGTCAAGCAGCTCCGCTACCACACCGGACGGGGGAATGATGCTGTTGTCTTCGCTGCTGAGTCCGGTATAACTTATGTAAAATGTTTTACGGGCGGACAGCAGCGCCTCCAAAAACAGGTAGCGATCCTCGTCCCTTTGCGAGGGGTCCCCGGGCCGCGGTTTTCTGGCCATCAGATCGAAATCAACGGCGGCAGAGCGCCGAGGAAAATCGCCGCTGTTCATTCCGAGCAGGCAGACAATCCGAAAAGGAATACTCCGCATCGGCAGCAGCGAGCAGAATGTAACCCCGCCCCGCAGATATCCGTAAGGATGAATGGTTTTCTGGAGATAATTCCGAAGAAGAGCTTTTGCCGTTAAAAATTCAACATTTCCAGTGAACATGGCCCTGTTTTCGATGGCCCCTGTCTCTTCGACTTGTTTGCGCAAAAGGTGAAGGTCTTCTTCGTCGTTCTGGCCGCCGGATGATGCAAAAAGGGAGTCGATCATTGACAAGAACGAAAGCGACCACGCTTTCAGGGAACGGGGCGCCATAAGGGTCTTGCGAAGCGAAATTATCGTTTCAACGAAGGAAATAAATCGTCCCAGGACTTCCCCGTCGCTGCCTTCGATGTCTCCATACGGCACAATTCCGGCAAACATGCCCGCAGCGCCGGGCAATGCATACCCTAACAGCAGACGCTCCATCCCCATTTGCCAGGTATTTTCACCGGTAGCAGGCAGGCCGGACATTTTACGATCGAGGGCGTCCGTCCCCCAACGAATTCCCGATTCCACTGCCCAGCGGCGCATCAGCTCCACCTCTTGCTCTCCCGCTCCAAAGCGTCTTCTTACGGGAGGAAAATCGAGCAGCGCCATAACATCGGCAAGCACGAAGCGGCCTTTCAGAAGCTCCAGAACGGCAAGCAGCGCCTGAACAAAGGAATTTCCCCTGGTCAGCCCCCGATCAGCAATACTGAAGGGAATCTCCCTGCCTCCAAAAACTACCTCGATAAACGACCCGTATGCTTCTATCCGGGGCGACATGACAACGACATCCTTCGGCAAAAGCCCCGGTTCCCGGGAAAACATTTCCAGGAGCTGATCGTAAAGCACCTCTACTTCCCGCAGAGGACTATGGCAGGAATGGATTTGGATTGATTTGTCGCACGAAGACAGCATAACTGCGGGGGCGTCAACGCCGCGTTCACGCAGATTCAGGATGTCCGACTGAACGATCTCTAAAAGGGCATTTTCCCCTGGCTCGGAAAATTTATCGGTAATATCGAAGGAAAACTGGAAAAGCTGCGCATAAAAATCCCGACCGCAACGGCCAAAAGAGGAAAGCAGTTTGTTACCCCGCTGCAGGTAAAGATCATCGCTGGTGGCTGTTTTCCAGGACGTATTTTCCCGCACCCGCTTTACCATCATCCCCATCTCCCGTTCCGAACGTATATCCGTCCAGAACTCCCGGCTGGGGTTCAAGAAAAATCCATTTATCTTAATTGACCGGGAAAGAAGCTTAAAGATGTCCAGATACAGGGGGGGCAGATTGGAGATGCCGAATATCGCGATCCGCTCAGGAAGAAGCGGGCGCACCGTCTGCTGGTTTATTTTACTGGCAATAGTTGCGCGCAGGCCGCCGATATGCTCAGCCCGGCAGGCGGCGCGGATTTTTCTCCACATGTCTGCCTGCCACTGTTCTTCGCCTGTCGAGCCGTCGCCCTTTTCCCAGGCGGCAATGGTCTCCGGACGATAGACCAGATAACGATCATAAGCCATGGCCAGCATTGAGGAGAACTGGTATGCCCGCAAGCCGCCGGGATCATCGGCAAGGTAGTTCCGGATTTCGATATAAAGGGGATCGCTCAGGCAGGGCGGCAGGGCCTCCATAATTCGCCATGTCAGGATATCGGGGTCATACTCGTCGCCGATCGAGATCCCGGCGAGCTTAACCCCGCTTTCGTAAAGAAAAGCACGCGGAAAGGGAAAGCGGACATTCGCAGAGACGCCGTTTTTCTCTGCCAAACGCAGCGAAACCCAGTGCTGCATCCCCTTGCTCTGGACAACGACAATCTCGCTTTGGCAGGGATTTAAAAGCGGAGTATGCATGACATCGGCAAGCGCATCCGCGAGCGTTTCCAGCCTGTTTCCCCAATAAATGTTGAAACCGCCCATGAATATCTGCCCCCGCTGCCAAAGAAAACTTCAGCTTGTCCTTACGACTTAAAACTTTTCCTTGATCAGCATTGTGGTTGGATCGAGCAGCGCCGATGCGCTAATGGCGACGCTTCCCCGCAGAACCTTTATATGAACGTCGGCATGTTCATGCCGAAGCTCCATGATGATTTCAAACAATTCAGCAAACGGTGCAAAGGAGGAGGGGAAACTATCCGCGACCGGCTCTTCATGACGGTGGGTCTGAACGGTGAACCATGCCTGCATCCCGCGTTTTTCCGCCAGTTTTTTGAGTTCCTTGATATCCGAAATTCTCGAATCTTCGAAGTTCAGACCGTCGATGATCATGATGGAGGGAGAAAATATCCCCTGCTCGGAGAGATCGTTCAGTCGTTCCTCCAATTTAGGAACGCTGAAACCCTCGACACGGAAGGTCATGATAAAGCGATTGGGCAGCAGAGACTCTAAAAAAGCGGCTTTATTGACTCTTTCGTCACCGGCGGCAAGGAGACGGAAAAGCTCATTATACCAAATATTTACCTTGTCAACTGGATCGTTGAGGCTGATATGGAGAACCTTTTTTTCATTGAGCAGCCCGCTTAAGGCCAGTTGCACCAGAAAGGCTGTTTTGCCTACCCCGGCGCGGGCCAGAACTGCGCCGAATCCACCTTGGGGAAGGATTTCTTCTGACTCAAAACCGAGTTGACGCATGGTGTTGCGAAGGATCATTTCCTGTTTAATCATGGCGTGACTCCTGTCTTTGAATTCAAAAATACGTTATCATTATTGTTTATATCCACACCCCCGACTTCATGCCTCGCTTTTTTTCTTCTGGACAAATTCCTCGGCGAGCTTTTCCGCGACTGACAGCGGAACCTGCCGGTAGATGGAAAATTCCATCGTAAACTGCGCCTTACCCTGAGTCGAAGAGCGCAACACCGTGGAGAATCCAAACATTTCGGAAAGGGGCACCTGAGATTCAACCACCGTCATTACTCCCTCGTCCTGGGCGCCGACGATCATCCCGCGCCGCTGATTGAGCAGGCCCATGACAGAACCCTGAAACTCCGTCGGCGTTTCGACGACAACCTTCATGATCGGCTCCTGAATTACCGCCTTCGCCCTTGCATACCCCTCGCGGAAGGCGCCGCGGGCGGCAGCCTGAAAGGCCATTTCCGACGAGTCAACCGCGTGGTAAGCCCCATCGTTGATGACGACCCTGACGCCGGTCACCGGAAACTCCATCTTGGGCCCCTTGGCCATCGAAAGTTGAAAGCCCTTTTCGCAAGCGGGAATAAAATTGGTCGGGATCAAACCGCCCTTGATCTGATTGTCGAAGATGAAATCCTCGTCGCCCTCGGTTATAGGCTCCATATAGCCGGCAACCCGGCCATACTGGCCGGAGCCGCCGGTCTGCTTCTTGTGCGTGTAATTGAACTCGCCCCGCTGGGTTATCGTTTCGCGATACGCGACGCGCGGCTTGCTTGTTTCGACTTCCGCATCGTATTCCCTTTTCATCCGCTCGACGTATATTTCCAGATGCAGCTCGCCCATCCCCTCGATGATCGTCTCCAGCGTTTCCTCATCCACATGGGTGTGAAACGTCGGGTCTTCCTTGGTAAAACGGTTGAGCGCCTTGGACATATTTATCTGCGCCTTGTTGTCCTTCGGAACAATGGCCAGCGAAATAACCGGTTTGGGAACAAACATTGAGGTCATCGTCAGGTTGAGTCCAGGAGCGACAAACGTATCTCCGGAGGAACACTCGATTCCAAAAAGCGCCCCGATGACCCCGGCCGAGACTGACTCCATGTCTTCCATCTGATCGGCATGCATCCGCACAACCCGCCCCACCTTGGTTTTTTTACCGGTGCGCGTGTTGACGATGGTCGCGCCCTTTTCCAGGATGCCCTGATAAACGCGGATGTAGGTAAGCTGTCCGTAAGCCCCCTCTTCCAGTTTGAAGGCCAAAGCAACAATCGGCTTTGTCGGATCAGAGTCAAGAACAACCGGCGCCTCATCGTGATTCAGATCAAGGGCGGTGTTCACCACCTCGTCCGGAGAGGGCAGATATTTGATGACTGCGTCCAAAAGCGGCTGCACCGCCTTATTTTTGTAGGCAGAACCGATGAAAACCGGGGTCATTTTTCTTGTCAGGGCGCCTTTGCGGACGGCCCTGGCAATCATTTCCTCGGTAACCTCGGTTTCCCCGAGAATCGCCTCGGTCAGTTCGTCAGAAAAAAGCGAAGCGGCATCGATCAGTTCCTCGCGTTTGCTGCGAGCGGCCGCCAGAAGTTCGGGAGGAATCTCTTCAACACGGATAATCTCTCCGTTGGCGCCGTCAAAATAAAGCGCCTTCATGGACAGCAAATCGACAACCCCCTGGAAATTGGCTTCCAAACCTATCGGTATCTGCATTGCCACTGCGTTGTGACCCAATTTGGAACGAAGCTGCGAAACAACCCGCTCCGGATTGGCGCCGCTGCGGTCGCATTTGTTGATAAAGGCAATACAGGGAACATTGTACCTTTTCATCTGCATGTCAACGGTAATGGACTGGGACTGAACGCCGCCGACAGAACAGAGCACAAGCACCGCGCCGTCCAGTACGCGCAACGAGCGCTCCACCTCAATGGTAAAATCCACATGCCCGGGGGTGTCGATGATATTTATCTCATAATCCTGCCATTGGCAGAAGGTAGCCGCGGAGGCTATGGTAATGCCCCGTTCCTTCTCCAGCTCCATCGAATCCATGGTGGCGCCAACGCCGTCCTTGCCTTTGACGTCGTGAATGGCATGGATTCTTTTGGTGTAAAACAGAATACGTTCCGTCAGCGTCGTTTTTCCCGAATCAATGTGCGCGCTAATCCCGATGTTTCTAATTTTCTCTATCATGGTGCTCATACCACTTCCTTTATAAAAAATCGGTTGATAAACCGTTTGCTGCTTAATAAAATTTCTTTATTTACAATATAATTAGAGGGCTTACAGAAATCACGTTTTGTCATGGAGAATTTCCCGCAGGGCCTCGCACAGGAGTGTAACATTTTCCCTGCGACTGGAGAATCCCATAAGACCGACCCGCCAGATCTTGCCCTTCAGCGGCCCGAACCCGCCCGCTATGTCAATATTATAGGCTTCGCGAAGCTTTGTCCGTACAGCCGCGTCGTCAACCCCTTCGGGAACAAGAATCGTCGTGAGGGAGGGAAGACGGTTCTCTTTTTTGACCAGACACTGAACCCCGATACTGTCCATTTTTGCAAAGAGGTATTCCGCAATCCTCCGGTGACGCGCCCAGCGATGCTCCAAACCTTCTTCCAGAACCAGCCGCAGGCCTTCGCGAAATCCGTAGTGGAGCGTGGTCGAGGGGGTATGATGATAAACCCTCTCCTTGCTCCAGTATTTTTCAATTTTAGTCAGATCGAGGCACCAGTTCGGCACCGGGGATTTCCTGGCATGCAAAACGGCGGCAGCCCTGTCGCTTACGGTAAAAGGGGAAAGACCGGGAGGACAGCCGAGACACTTCTGGGAGGCGCTGAAGGCGATATCAATTCCCCAGGCATCAATGGAAAGGGGAACGCCACTCAAGGATGTTACGCAATCGACAAGAAAAAGCGCTCCGTGCCGATGGACTATCTCGCCGATTCCTTGAAGCGGCTGCAAGGCGCCTGTCGAGGTTTCCGCATGAATCAAGGCCAGTATCTTGACGTTGCCGTTTTCCTGAAGCGCGGTCTCAACCTCTTCCGGCGTGAATACCTCGCCCCACGGTTTTTCGATCCGGATCACATTGGCGCCGTAAATCTTTGCCATTTCGCACATTCGATCGCTGAAATAGCCATTGCAGAGAATCATAACCCTATCGCCCGGCTCTACAAAATTGCAGTACGCGGTTTCCATGCCGGCGCTTCCCGTACCCGTCATCGGAAGGGTCAGGGTGTTTTCGGTCTGAAAAACCTTCCTGAGCAACTGCTGCTCCTCATCCATCAATGCCAGCCAGGCCGGATCGAGATAGCCGACGAGCGGGGCGCTCATCGTCCGCAATACGCGGGGATGAACCGCACTGGGGCCGGGTCCAAGAAGCAGACGATGCGGAACGTTCAAATCGCTGACGACAGATTCCATATCAATCCTCCCAAAAAGTTAGTTAAACAAAACGCCGCGGCAAATCCATTGTCGCGGCATAAACAACATATTACGAACGGCTGGGAACTACAATTTATGGGATGAGATGTCAAGGAAAATTAGCTGATTGTACTGACGACTATTGTCCACTACCTTTTATATCCCCGGAATATTTTTTAGGCAGCACCCCCCATTATGGTCAGCCAGCCAAAGCGGATTTCGCAAAAGAGGCGGCAGCTATTTTGAGCCCAGGGTAAAATAGCTATCTTTTCGAAGCGGCGAGGATCTCTACGGCCCGGTCGGCACTGCCCAGCACCTCGCGATTCTTGCGCATGTACATCTCGCGAAGCGCATCGCGCGCCGGTCCGAGGTATTTCCGCGGATCGAATTCCGCAGGCTTCAGTGCAAAAATTTCGCGGATTTTCGCTGTCATGACCAGCCTGCCGTCAGAGTCGATATTGATCTTGCAGACCGACGAGTGGGCCGCCTGGCGAAGCTGCTCCTCGGGGATGCCAATGGAGTCCTTTATTTTGCCGCCATATTTATTGATCGTCTCTACGGCATCCTGTGGCACCGATGAGGAACCGTGCAGGACGATCGGAAATCCGGGAATGCGCCTTTCTATCTCATGCAGTATGTCGAGACGGATTTGGGGATTCTGCCCCGGCTTGAATTTGTAGGCGCCGTGCGAGGTCCCGATCGCGATCGCCAGCGAATCAACTCCTGTGCGGGAAAGGAAATCCTGGACATCCTCCGGCCGAGTATAGGTATGGGTCCCGGAGGAGACATCGTCCTCGACCCCGGCCAGGATTCCGATCTCGCCTTCAACGGTGATATCGTGCTGATGGGCATATTCGACAACCTTGCGGGTCAGCTCCGCATTTTCCGCATGCGGCAGGTGGGAGCCGTCAATCATGACCGACGAAAAGCCGGATTCGATGCAGGAGATGCATGTTGCCAGCGAATCGCCATGATCCAGATGGAGCGCAATCGGAATCAAGCCAAGGTTTCGGTCTTTTGCCTCCCGTTTCATCATCTCGACAGCCCCCTGGGCCATGTAGCTCAAAAGCGTCCGGTCGGCGTAGTCCCTGGCGCCTTTGGAAACCTGAATAATAACAGGAGACTGAGTTTCAAGGCAGGCCATCACAATCGCCTGCAATTGCTCCATATTGTTGAAATTATAGGCGGGAACGGCAAACTCGTCTTTTACAGCCACGGAAAACATCTCTTTTGTGTTCACAAAGCCCAGGGTTTTGTAATCGATCATGACATTCCTCCTTCGTAAAAAAGATTAAAAAAAAGACGACGTCCCTCAACGCCCGTGAAAAACACGAACTCCGGATGTACGTCTTATCACAGACAGCCACTGCCGACAACAGTTACTTCAGACCTTCGTCGCCGCCTGGATGATTATTTAGCCCATACTCCTTTAATTTGTTCTGCAGTGTGCGACGGTTGATGCCGAGACTTTTTGCCGCCCGTGTGCGGTTGCCGCCCATATCTGCCAACGTCTTGATGATCAGGGCCTTTTCCATCTCGAAGATGGAGAATCCGGAGGAGGTATCGAGAAAGTCCTTCCCTTCTGCCGGAGAAAGCATTTGAATAACGAGGGGAAAATCGGCAGGGATAATCGCCGCTTCCCGCGCCATGATTACGGCCCGTTCGATGCAGTTCTCCAGCTCCCGGATGTTTCCCGGCCAATCGTAACGCACGAGTAAATCCATAGCCTTGCCCGCAATGCCCTTGAGAGCCTTCCCACTCTTAGAAGAATAGAGAGACAAAAAATGCTCTGCCAAGGGCGGGATGTCCTCTTTCCGTTCGCGAAGCGGGGGCAGCATAATCGGGACGACATTCAGCCGATAATAGAGGTCTTCCCGGAAACGGCCGCTCTTGACCTCCGCTTCCAGATCCCGGTTCGTGGCGGCGATTACACGGATATCCACCTTGACGGTGCGGTTGCCGCCCAGCGGCTGAAATTCCTTTTCCTGCAATACGCGCAGGAGTTTGGTCTGCACGGCAGTGCTCATCTCCCCGATCTCATCGAGAAAAATCGTGCCGCCATCGGCCAGTTGAAACCGGCCCTCGCGCCGCGCCATGGCGCCGGTAAAGGCGCCCTTCTCGTGTCCAAATAGTTCACTCTCTAACAGTGTTTCAGGAAGGGCGGCACAGGAAACCTTGATGAACGCCTGCCCGGCCCGGGGGCTGTTGTGATGAATGGCGTTGGCCGCGACTTCCTTGCCGGTTCCGCTCTCACCCATTATCAGCACGGTTGCATCGGAGGGCGCCACGAGCGACAGCATATCGACGAGACCTCTCATTTTCGCACTCCGGGCAATGATCCGGGAAAAATCGAAACGATCCCCCAAGCGCTCCTTGAGCATGATGTTCTCCTCACGCAGGTGATAATGCTCCAAAGCCTTGCCAAGCAGAATCTTCAGTTCATCGATGTCGAGAGGCTTCATCAGATAGTCGAAGGCCCCTGCTTTCAGCGCTTCCACGGCTGTTTTTACCGAGGCGTAGGCGGTCATGATCAGTACTGGCACATGGGGGGAAATCTTGCGAATCTCGGCAAGCGCCTCAATGCCGTCCATGGCCGTCATCCGGATGTCAAGCAGGATCGCATCGAAGGCCTCTTTTGCCACTGCCGCCACCGCCTCCGTACCATCGGAGGCCTCTTTCACTGCGTACCCATCCTCCCTAAGAACCGCGCGCAACATCAGCCGATGACTTGCTTCGTCATCCACAACAAGAATCATGGGTTTATCTTTCATCCCTGCCCCTTTCCTCTTTCGGCAAATCGCAGATTGATGTTCATGAACGGCAGAATTATCCGGAACCGTGTCCCCTCTCCCGGCCGGCTTTCCACGCTGATGTCTCCGCCGTGGCCTTCAATAATCTGATGCACGACCGCCAATCCCAGCCCCGTTCCCTTCCTCTTCCTGCTGAAGAACGGCTCGAAAACCTTTTCGAGGTCTTCCTCGGGAATGCCGTCTCCCGTGTCGGTTATAACTATCGCAACTGCCTCGGGCGATTCCGTTCGTTGCAGCGAAAGCATGATCTTGCCCCCGCCTTTCATTGATTCCATGCTGTTCAAAACGAGATTGATGAATACCTGAGACATCTGGTCTCTGTCCACGTGCACATCGGGCAGGTTCTCTTGATATTCCTTGGATATCGATATCTTACGCTCGGCCAAATCGGAGGCCAGCAGTTTCAATACATGATCGGCAATCTCTTCCAGACGCTGCGGTTCCCGGTGGGGGACCTTCGGCCCGGCAAAGTCCAGGAGTTCCGTGATGACCCGATTGAGGCGGTCCACCTCCTTCACCATGACTATGGCATACCCCTCTTCCTCCTCCTGCCCCTTGAATCGCTTCGCAAAATACTGGGCAAACCCCTTGATCGAACTCAAGGGATTGCGAATCTCGTGGGCCACGCCGGCAGCCAATCGTCCCAGAGAGGCAAGGCGCTCGCTCCGGCGGACCTTCTCCTGAAGGTCGCGTATCTCTGAAAGGTCTTTTATGAGCAAAACCCTTCCCTGCTCCTGACCCGCATCATCCTTGAGCGGCGCCATGCTGACGCTGATCGGGATTTTGACGTCACTTTCCCGGCGGCGAATCTCCATCTGCTTTTCCTTTACGCCCCTGCCGCTCGCGCCAGGGGCAAGCGGCTCTTCCCAAACTCCCTCAAGGAAATCGGCGATATTCCGGCCCTCCATGGTTGCCGGTTCTACTCCAAGAATCTCTCCCGCCTGTCTATTGAAAGTGACGATTTCCCCATCCCGGTCGATGGACAGCAAACCGTCGGCCATGCTTTCCAGGACATTTTCGGTGTAACTCTGCATCCTGATTAGCTTGTTATCAACGAGATAATAATTCTGAACGATAAAAACGAAATAAAGCGCCCCCGTTCCCAGGATAACGAGAATCGCGGCCATCAGGAGGTTATGATGACGGTCCTGCAGGCGGGCCGCTTCGGCTGTTGCCAACCGTAACCTCAGGAAGATCATCTTGTCATTGGCTGATTTTCGCATTGTCCCTCTTGCCTCGACCGTCTGCGCATCACGCAACTGCACAACGGGATAGGGCCGAAACAATCGAATAACTTCAAAGACCCGCTCCCCCGGTGCAAACTGTCGGTAGCGAGTTACCATTCCCTGCTGCCGCAAGAGCGCCTTGAGTGAAGATGTCTCCAATAAATTGCCGCCGCTGGAAATCGCCGCTGATTTGACGGAGGGGCTCACTGCCACGGCGACGCCCTCGTGGTCGAAGATCGCGATCGAGGCAATCTCCGGTTCGCGGGCAACCTCATTGACGAGTTTCTGGAGACGGCCGGCACCGGCAGAAGCAGGGTCATCGGCCCGCACCCCGGCCTCAATGGCCCGGATGATGACCTGCGCTTCCCGGATAAGCGACTCTTCCATTCGCCCCCGTTCCCGGCTCATGTTCCGGTACGTGGAAATTGCGATAACGAAGAAGAGGATAATCACGGCAACGACGATGGTCCATGCGGGCAAGTATAGAGACTTATAGCGTTTACCTTTTTTCATCGGGCTGCCGGAATGTGTAATTAAGGGTTCTATTAAGGGATCTCAGGGCACGAAGATAGTGTCAAATTTATATCCCGGCCCCCCCGTCAAATTCATAAGTCTGGGAAAAAACGTCGAGAATTTCCCGCTTTTTCTGTTCCACATACTTATCCAGATCAACCTTGATGCCCTCGAGCTGCTCAACCGCTTCCAGCCTTTCCTCCATGGAATCTATCTGTTTCCCGAGAAATTTGAAGGCGTCGGCGATGGGATCGGGCAATTTATTGTGCCCCAGTTCAGTGAGTTCCCGGGCGGAAAAACCCATCCCGATCCGCGCCGGCACACCTACCGCAATGGCGTTCGCGGGCACGTCCTTAACCACGAGGGATGCGGCCCCGATTCTCGTACCATCGCCAATATGGATGGGCCCCAAAACAATCGTACCCGCCCCGACAAGCACACGGTTGCCTATGGTGGGATGGCGTTTTTCCTTCTTCAGGCTTACCCCGCCCAGCACTACTCCCTGGTAGAGCAGGACGTCGTCGCCGATATCGGTAGTCTCCCCGATCACGACTCCTGCGCCGTGATCAATAAAAAATCGCCTGCCGATCCTCGCCCCGGGATGAATCTCGATGCCCGTTGCGAAACGGCCGAGATGCGATATGAAACGGGCCAAAAAATAAAACCGGTGATTCCAGAAAAAATGGGCGGCCCGGTGCATCCAGATAGCGTGCAGACCGGGATAGAAAAAAATAACCTCAAAGATATTTCTTGCCGCCGGGTCTTTCTTGAAGACGTTTTGCACGTCCTCCCAAATACCCTCTTTTATATTCTTCAGCATGGTTTAGCCTTTTCAGCACCGCTGTCAGGAGTGAATTCTTCCCCCCCCGTCAGCACAAAGATCGCATTGAGGGCCAAAAGATTGGGCCAGAATCTGATCAGCTTATCACTCCCGAGCCAATAGGCCTTCAGGATGCGGAGTTTCTTCTCTTCGCAAAAATTCCTGAAATCATCAATGCTCAGGCAGCGCACGTTGGGGGTATCGTACCACAGATGGGGCAATGACTTCGTCATCGGGGCGATTCCCCGGAAGAAAAGCATGAACCGGGCAGCGATATAGGCAAAATTGGGAAAACCGACGATGACCTTCCGCCCCACGCGCAGGGCCTCCCGGATGATGAAATCGATGTTAGTCACCTCCTGCATGCTCTGATTCAGGATAACGTAGTCAAACGACTGATCGGGGTACTCGACGAGCCCGCTTGTGATATCGCTGTTAAAGACGCTTAATCCTTTACGCACACACTGGTAAATGGCGGCATCATCCAGTTCTATCCCCTGCACCTTGGCGCCCTTGTCCCGGGCCAGAAAATAGAGGAGATCGCCATTCCCGCACCCCAAATCGAGAACCCGGGCGCCGGGCGTCACTGCCTCATAGATGATTTTATAGTCCAGACGAAGGGAGTCAGATGTCATAAGTTTTCACTACCTCGTAGCCTTGATATGTCTTATCCAAAAAATGTTTGACGAGATTTTGCTGCTCATCCATTTCCACAAGAAAGGCATCATGCCCATACGTGGAGCGCAGTTCGCAATAGGTCGCATCCACGCGCCTTATCTTGAGCTCTCGCACAATTTCCTGCGACTGAACGGATGGATAAAGCCAGTCAGAGCGATACGAAATGATCAGGAAGCGGGGGTCCGCCTTTCGCCCTTCGGGAACAAGCCTCCCCCCGGAAAGATCGAAATAATCGATCGCTTTCGTAATGTAGAGATAGGAATTGGCGTCGAAACGTTTTACGAAACTGTCGCCTTTGTAATGCAAATACCCCTCTACCTCAAAATCCGCACCGAACTTGAAATTGTAACTGGCGTTTTTCAGCCGGCGGGAAAACTTCGCCTCCATGGACTGAACGCTCATAAACGTAATATGACCGATCATCCGAGCCAGAGCCAACCCTTTTTCCGGCTGTCCGTATGCGTAGTAATTGCCATCACGCCAGGCCGGATCGGCCATTACCGACTGCCGCACCACCTCGTTGAAGGCGATCTGCTGGGGTGAATGCTTGAGGGCGGTAGCAATGGGGATGGCCGAGCGAATCCGTTCGGGATAAGAGGCCACCCACTGCAGCACCTGCATTCCACCCATGGAGCCCCCCGCCACGCACATAAGTTTTTCAATGCCCAGGTGATCAAGCAGATGACGCTGCGCTTCCACCATGTCGGCAATGGTAATGCTGGGGAAATCCAGAGCGTAAGGCTCGCCAGTAGCGGGATTTACAGACGATGGCCCGGTGCTTCCCTTGCATCCGCCGATTACGTTCGTGCAGATGATAAAATGTTTGTTCGTATCGAAGGCCTTGCCCGGGCCAATCATGCCCTCCCACCAACCCGGGTCCTTTTCACCCTCAAGATAACCCGCCGCATGCGCATCCGCGGATAGCGCATGACAGACAAGAATGGCATTCGTTTTGTCGCCGTTCAGCTCTCCATAGGTCTCGTAGGCGATCGTTACGGGTCCGAGCTTTCCCCCTAATTCAAGGGGCAGCTCATTCGGCGGCTCGGCAAAGGTAAAATATTTTGTTTGTACCGAACCTACACTTTGTTTCTTTTTCATCTTAGCAACACCGATCTTGCGGTTAAATACCAGCGCAAAAATATTGTCTTTTTTTAAAACATCATTTGGAGAAAAGCCAGGTGGAGAGGTATCTTTCCCCCGTATCCGGAAGGAGCGCTACAATAGTTTTGTCAGCCGCTTCCGCACGTTTGGCAACCTCCAGGGCAGCCCACAGTGCCGCTCCACTCGAGATCCCGACCAGAATACCCTCCTCTTTGGCCAAACGCCTCGCTGTCTCGCCGCCGTCCTCATGGGAAACCAGCATGATCTCATCGATAACGCTGCGGTCCAGCACCCCCGGCACAAACCCGGCGCCGATCCCCTGAATCTTGTGCGCCCCGGGCTTCCCCCCGGAAAGAACCGGCGAACCGGCCGGTTCAAGACCAATTATTTTAACAGCAGGCTTTTTTTCTTTTAAAAATTTACCCACTCCGGAGATGGTTCCGCCGGTACCGATGCCGGAGATAAAATAGTCGATATGGCCCTCCGTGTCGGCCCAGATTTCCTCCGCCGTCGTTACCCTGTGCATCTCAGGATTGGCCGGGTTGTTGAACTGCTGGGGGATAAAGCTGTTTTTCATGGTTCGCGCCAGTTCATCGGCCTTTTCTATGGCCCCCTTCATTCCCTTCGCGCCCTCGGTGAGCACCAGCTCCGCGCCCATGATGCTGAGCAGCTGTCTCCTCTCCACACTCATGGTGTCCGGCATGGTCAGGATAAGTCTGTATCCCCGGGCGGCACAGACGAAGGCCAGAGCGATTCCGGTATTGCCGCTTGTGGGCTCGATGATAACCGTCTCACTGTTGATTCTCTCCTGCTTCTCTGCGGCATCGATCATCGCCACGCCGATGCGGTCCTTGACACTGGAAAGCGGATTGAACGATTCAAGCTTCACCAGCACCGTCGCCTTCATTCCCGCGGCAAGCTTGTTTATTTTGACAAGCGGCGTCCGTCCTATCGTCTTGGTAATATCTGAAAAAATCATCTTCCTGTTCCTCCCTTATACGTTAAACGGCTGCTTTTTGCAGCGCCTGTGCGATATCGTCTTTGATGTCGTCAATGTGTTCAAGACCAATGGACAGACGGATAAAATCAGGCGTCACCCCGGTGGCTGTCTGTTCTTCCGCCGTCAATTGCTGATGCGTGGTAGTCGCCGGATGGATGGCAAGCGACTTGGCATCCCCGATGTTTGCCAAATGCGATATCAAATGGAGCGCCTCGATGAATTTCCTGCCGGCCTGCGCCCCTCCCTTGATTCCAAAGCCGATAATGGCGCCGCAGCCCTGGGGAAGATACTTCTTGGCCCGCGTTTTTTCCGCACTCGATTCCAGTCCGGGATAGTTAACCCAGGCTGCCCGGGGATGCGTCTCCAGATAAGCGGCCACCGCCAGCGCGTTTTCCGAATGGCGCGGCATCCTTAAATGCAGCGTCTCCAAACCTTGCAAAAAGAGAAACGCATTGAAGGGCGACATGGCCGGCCCCAGGTCCCGCAGCAGCCCTACCCGGGCCTTGACAATAAACGCGAGATTTCCCAGCGGCGCCAGAGCCTTGACAAATTCAAGGCCATGATAGCTGGGATCGGGGTCGGTAATCGTCGGAAAGTCTCCCTGCGTCCAGTCGAACTTTCCCGAGTCAACAATCAGACCGCCCAGTGACGTGCCATGTCCGCCAATGAATTTTGTAGCGGAATAGACGATGACGTCAACCCCGAAATTAAAGGGCCGCAGCAGATAGGGGGAAACGGTGTTGTCCAATATGAAAGGAATCCGGTTCTTGTGCGCCACGGCGGCCAAGCCTTCCAGCTCGGCAATGTCGAGTTTGGGGTTCCCGACGGATTCGGCATAGATGGCCTTGGTCCTCGGGGTAATAGCCTGCTGAAAGGCCTCCAGGTCGTTGGATTTAACAAATTTCACGGTAATGCCCATCCGCGCAAAGGTGTAATGGAAGAGATTGTACGTTCCACCGTAGAGGTTATCGGCAGAGACGATCTCGTCGCCCGCACGCGCGATATTGAGCAGGGCAAGCGCGATCGCGGACTGTCCGCTGGCTACGGCCAGCGCCCCTACGCCTCCTTCCATTAAGGCGATCCGTTTTTCCAGTACATCGTTTGTGGGATTCATAAGCCGCGTGTAGATATTCCCGAATTCCTTCAGGGCGAAAAGATTCGCCGCATGCTCGGTACTCTTGAACTGGTAAGACGTCGTCTGATAAATGGGCACGGCCCGGGCGCCGGTTGTCGGATCCGCTTCCTGTCCGCCATGCAGCGCCAGCGTTTCAACCTTCAATTTATTTTTTTCTTCAGCCACAGCATTCTCCTTTACAATAGATTAAATATGTAACTATTTTTAATTACGGATAAAATTATCAGCTCACCCGTTCTGCACAACTATATATATTAAGCCCGCCTCCCTTGGCCAGGGTTGCCATACCGAGTCCCGCATCCCGGGCAATCTTGATCGCCTGATCGGTGGGAGCGCCGGAAGAAACCACCAGGGGAATGCGACAGCGCAGCATCTTGGAGGTGATTTCCGAAGATATCCGCCCGCTCGTCAACAGCCACTTATCCTCAAAATTCAACCCCTGCGCAAGCGCCTCGCCTATAACCTTGTCAACAGCATTGTGTCTCCCCAGGTCATCGCGGAAAATAAGCATCTCACCCTCACAGGAGGCCACCGCAGCGCTGTGCACGCCCCGCGTGGATTTATGTTCCTCCGAGAAATTCAGGAACGTTTTCATAAGCTCAAAAACCCTTTTCCCCGCAATCACAAAATCGGAATCAAGCCTGTCCCGCTGTAGCACATCGAGGGGGTTGTGAAAGATAATGCCCTTCCCGCAGCCTGAGGTATAGACCCTTTTAAAAACGAACTCACCCGGCAATGTTTCCGGATCGATGCCGATGCTTGCCTTCCAGAGCTCTTTGTCAATGATCAGCGACTCGATTGCGGCGGCGTCAGTTATTACGCCGGAGTTATAGAGAAAGCCGAGCACGAGATTTTCCAGATCCGTGGGCGAACACAGGAGCGTAGCCATTTCCTTGCCGTTCACCTCGAGCGTAAGCGGCGCCTCCTGCGTCACCCCGACTATCCGTGTCTCTCTTTCCTTCGTGCCAATAAAAGTAACCTCAAATTTTTCCATGTCCTTACCTGTAGTTCAACATTCGTTCGATACACCCCTGCGCCTTTTCCCGTACCTCATCGGGGACAGTGACCTCGTGCGCCATCCCCTCCAGAGACCACAGCACCTTCTCCAGCGTGGTGCGTTTCATGTTCGGACAGACGGCAAGTTCCGAGGCGGGATAAAATTTCTTGCCGGGATTCTCCAGGCGCAGCCGGTGCAGAATGCCGACTTCTGTGCCGACAATGAATTCCGCCGCCGCCGCTTCGCGGGCATGCGCGCACATGCCGCCAGTGGAAAGCACCAGGTCTGCCAAGGCAATAACGGAAGCGGAGCATTCCGGATGCACCATCACCACCGCCTCGGGATGGAGCTCTATCTGCTTCTCAAGAGCCTCCGGCAAAATGCGGGCATGCGTCGGGCAAAAACCCTTCCATGTGATAAACGGGCGCCCCAGTTGCGCAGAAACGTAATTGGCCAGATGCTTGTCGGGGACGAAGATGATCTCCTCGTCATCCCGGAAGGCTTCCCGCACCAGCGAGACGACATTGGAGGAAGTGCAGGCCAGATCGCACTCGGCTTTTACCTCCGCCGTGGTATTCACATAACATAAAGCCCTAACTCCCGGATGCAGGGCCTTGAGAGCGCGGAGCTGTTCGGCGGTAATCATGTTCGCCATGGGACAGCCTGCCTTGGGATCGGGAATAAGCACCGTCTTTTGCGGTGAAAGGATCTTCGCCGTTTCCGCCATGAAGTAAACGCCGCAGAAAACAATCACGTCGGCATCCGTCTTGGAGGCCTGGATGCTTAAGCCGAGGGAATCGCCAACATAATCGGCAATATCCTGCACCTCGTCTATCTGGTAGTTGTGCGCCAGGATCACCGCGTTTCGTTCCTTCTTGAGTTTCTTTATTTTTTCAATTAATTCCATATAATGCCTCCTCGATTACTCCTCCCGCCAGAACTCGGTCATCCTGATAACAGACCACGGCTTGACCGGGGGTTATTGACTCCTGTGCTTCTTCAAAGATCACTTTCAATTTGTCCTCATGCAAAAAAAGCGCACAGCGCGCCGCCTTTTTACGGTATCTGATCTTCGCCTCGGCCACAGGCGGCAGATGGCCGCCCCCAACCAGGATATTCAAATCACCGGCAATCAGGCCTTTTGCATACAGGTCCTTTTTTTCTCCCACGACGACCCGGTTCGACTGCACATCCAGAGACACCACGTACAAGGGGGAGGAACTGCTGATCCCCAGCCCGCTTCTCTGTCCTATCGTATAAAAAGGAACGCCCCGGTGTTCTCCCAATTTTTCCCCTGCCAAATTCACGATTGCGCCCGGCTTGCTTATAAGTCCCTTTCCCTCAAAGAAGAAATGGTAATTCTTCTGCTTTACAAAACAGATGTCCTGACTTTCAGCTTTTTCCGCTACTGGCAAATCGGCCTTACGCGCCATCATGCGAACCTCGTCCTTGGCAAAGGGCGCAAGCGGGAACAGAATCGACGGCAGCGCCTCCGGAGCAATTGGGTAAAGAAAGTACGTTTGATCCTTCATTCTGTCCCGCGGCCTTTTCAAAAAATAAGTTTCCCCTTCCCTGCCGATTTCCGCGTAATGCCCGGTAGCCAGAAAGTCGAATCCGGAAGAACGCGCTGTTGCCAAAAGCTTGCCGAACTTCAGATAACGGTTGCAATCGATGCAGGGATTCGGCGTCCTGCCCCGACTATATTCGGAGACAAACTTGCGAATGACCTTATCGGCCAGGTGCGCCGAATAATCCAGAACGTAATGGGGAATGCCAAGTCTGGCACATATCCCGCGGGCATCTTCAATGGCTGTGGACCCGCAGCATTTCGCCTGCTCGCTGTCGCCGCCGTCGGCTACGCCCAGGCACATGGTCATGCCCGTAACATCGTAACCGCCTTCCTTCAGCAGTAAAGCCGCGACTGATGAATCCACTCCGCCGCTCATGGCTACGAGAACCTTCTTCATCATTTTCCCAGTCTTTCCTTTTTCCGGTAGCGCGGCGACAGGGAACGCAAATTCCTCACGATGCGGGGCAAAATCATGAGCACCGTATCGATATCCTCCGTGGTTGTTGCCTTCCCCAGCGAAAACCGGAGCGAACCGTGAGGAAGCGATGGCAGAGTGCCGAGCGCTTCAAGAACATGAGACGCCGCAGAACTCGCTGAAGAACAGGAGGAGCCGCTGGAACAGGCGATCCCTTCCATATCCAGGTTCATGATCATCGCCTCCCCCTCAATGTAATTAATCGTGATATTTACATTATTGGGGAGCCGTTGCGTCGGATGGCCGTTCAGTTTTGTTTCGTCGATGTTATCTAGCACCCCCCTGATCAATTTGTCGCGCAGAGCGCCAATGACTATTGCCTCTTCCTGCAAGAGCCTCCCGGACAGTTCCGAAGCCTTGCCCATGCCCACGATGCCCGGCACATTGTGCGTGGAGGAACGGCGCCCTTTTTCCTGCCCGCCCCCGCGGAGGAAAGGCTCAAGCCTCGTTCCCTTCCTGATATAGATGATTCCCACTCCCTTTGGCCCGTACAGTTTATGACCGGAGGCGCTCAATAAATCCACGTTCAGTTCATTTACGTCAATGGGTATATGACCAAAGGTTTGCACCGCATCGGTATGAAAATAGATATCATTTGCCCGGGCGATTTTCCCAATTTCGGCGAGAGGCTGGATCGTGCCCACCTCGTTATTGGCGTGCATGATTGAAATCAGGATTGTTTTATTCGTGACGGCGTTTTTTACGGCATCCGGATCTACGGCGCCATACCCGTCCACCGGAAGGTAGGTAACCCGGCATCCTTGTCGTTCCAAGTCATGGCAAGTCGAAAGCACCGCATGGTGCTCTATCACCGTGGTAATGACATGGTTGCCCTTCTCCTTCCTGGCCGCCACCGCGCCCTTCAGGGCAAAATTGTCGCTTTCCGTGCCGCCGCTGGTGAAGACAATCTCTCCAGCCTCGGCGCCGATCAGGGAAGCAACGGAAGCGCGCGCCGTCTCCACCGCCCTTTTCGCCTCCTGCCCAAAGGAATGCAGACTGGAGGGATTGCCGAAATGTTCCGTGAAATACGGAAGCATCGCCTTGACAACCGCGGGGTCTGTCGGCGTAGTCGCCGCATAATCCAGATATATCGCTTTCATTGTGTTCTCACCTTTGGTTTCACTGCCTTATTTAATACCGCCGCCATCATATGCGCGGAGAAAGTGAATCTTCAATTTTATCCATCTTCAGCCTTAGCAATTGCTCCAGATTGATGGAAGCAAGCGCCTCCGATATCTTTTCTCCGAGCAACACCCAGACATCGCGGCTGGCGCAGATAGGCGAGCGGGCGCAGACGGATTTATCCTTGACGCAATCCACAAGCGATGTGCCTCCTTCCAGAACGTCAACAATTTCTTTAAGGGTGATCTGCGCCGGCGCCTTTGTCAGGGTATAACCGCCACGGGCCCCCCGACTCGAATTTAATAAACCGGTGTCCCGGAGCGATATCGCAATCTGACTTAAATATTTTTCCGATATGCCCTCTCCCCGGGCAATATCCTTCAAATAAAAATAGCCCTTGCCATAGTTGCGGGCAAGAACGAGCATCAACCTGACACCGTAGCGGGACCTTGTGGAAACTCTCATAACCCTCCCTTAAAATCCATATACCACCATTTTGGTGGCAATTAACTCAGAAGAAGCAGTCTTGTCAAGGAAAAATAATTATAAGGAAATATTTCTTGACAAGCGACGACATTCCCTCTATGTTCCGCAACGTTGAATGCAATACCCCTGCAACCCTCCGTTAAATGAGGGTTGTTTTTATTATTATGTGAAAAAGCCCGTGTAGGATAAACAAAGGAGGAAAAATGTCGGAAAAACGGAAAGAAATACTCGGGTATTTCTTCAATATAGTCAGCCTGATTGGTATGATTCTGGCCGTGGTGGCTACCAGCCTGATCATTGTCATGCTGTCCATGGAAATAATTACCGGCGTGGAAAGCCCCTATTTGGGCGTACTCGTTTACTTTATTTTCCCCGCAATGCTGATTATAGGATTGCTTCTTGTTCCCATTGGCGCCTTCCGCCTAAGGCAACGGCATCGACAGGCGAAACCTGACACTATCACCCCCTACCCCGATCTTGACTTGAACGACCGCCACAAACGCCGGTTATTCGTCATTTTTATCTTCGGCACGGTGCTCTTTGTTCTCATCATTTCCATAGCCGCTCTCAAGGGCTATCATTTCACCGAATCTCCTGAATTTTGCGGAAAACTCTGCCACACGGTAATGACGCCGGAATACAGCGCCTGGGGAACATCCCCCCATGCCCGGGTTCGCTGCGTTGATTGCCATATCGGACCGGGTGCAAAGTGGTATGTCAAGGCCAAGATTTCCGGATTGAAACAGATATATGCGGTACTGGCTCATACCTATTCTTCTCCGATCGAAACACCCGTAGCCAATCTCCGCCCCGCGCGCGACATCTGCGAGCGCTGCCATTGGCCGGAAAAGTTTTACTCAGGCAGGCAAAGGATATTCTATCACTATGCGGCCGATGAAAAAAATACTCCGAGAGAAATCAATATGCTGATCAAGATCGGCGGCAGTCCCAAGTCCCCGACCGCGGCGGGAATACACTGGCATATCAGCAGCGAAGTTTATTACTTTGCCAGGGACAATAAACGTCTTGATATTCCCTATGTCGCCGTTAAGGAGAAGAACGGCACTCTCACCGAATACAGACAGGAGGATTCGCCTCTCACCAAGGAGGAGGAGCAAGCCAAAGGACAGAAGCGTCTAATGGATTGCATTGATTGCCATAACCGTCCAACGCATATCTATCGTTCCCCCGGTCAGGATATGGATGAAAACTTTGTCTCCGGTCATATCGACCCTGCGCTGCCTTTCATTAAAAAGGTGTCGGTAGAGCTGCTGACAAAGCCTTACAAGACCAAAGATGAGGGAATGATCGCCATCGCCACCGGCATCGAAGAATACTACGCCAAGAATCACCCTAAGCTGGCAGGTGAGAAAGCCGCTGCGATCAGACAAGCTGTTGAGCGCGTCCAGGATATTTATATCAGGAATTTCTTCCCGAATATGAAAGTGTCCTGGAATACATACCCCGATCATATCGGTCATTTCTACACGCCCGGTTGTTTCCGCTGTCACGATGGAAAACACAAATCAGCCGAAGGCAAAGTAATTTCAAAGGATTGCGACATCTGTCATATCGTTTTAGAACAGAAACAGGAGAACATCCGACCGGGAACGAAGGTAAAAGGATTTATCCACCCGACGGATATCGGGGACAGTATGACAACAATGAATTGCAGCGACTGCCATTCTGCCGGCGGTGAAGACGTGCCCGGTGGCGGAGGCAAGGGTAAATAGCCAGGCACAAAGGCTTTGTTCCCGATAAAATAACGAATAAAGTTTTACCGAAGCCGGCGGCGTTCATTATAATTACCGGCATTGCATTACAAAACAAAAAAAGCGGGAATTCCCCGCTTTTTTACACTGAACCAATAACTCAAAAAATACGACTCAAGGCAGAGCAGATGAACGACAGACTATCCTCGCTTGAATCCACCGTAGAACAGGTCGCCCGGCGGGTGGATGAACTGGCGCTGAAGGTGGATGCGCTTTCAAAAAAAGCCGATCTTCACGGACCGCTGCCGGTTAATATCGATGCGACTTCCCCGGAGGAGGACTCGCTCCCCGACGCATCGGAGGCGATGCTTTCATGGGTGGGCCGTTCCTCGCTTTTGCAGCGTCTCTCCACAATGTGCTTTCTTTTGGTCATCGCCCTGATTCTGCGCACCGTTACCGATAGCGGGGTGATAGACCTGCCCTTCGGCTCCCTCATCGGCATGAGTTACGCCGCCATACTGATGATTATGGGCTGGCGGAGATATAAGAGGGAAAGCCGGCTGGCACCCGTCTTCACCGTATGCGGAACTTTACTGATGTTTACAATCATTGTTGAGGCGCATGCCCATTTTGGCATTCTTTCTTCTGTATCATCTTACATCATGCTGATTCTTACCGGTCTCGGTGCCGCGACAATCAGTTATATCTATCGGGTTCCGGCGCCAATTGCCATAGGAAACCTCGGCATGTGCGTCTCGGCCGCGGCGATCGACTATCCCTCTCCTTATTTCCCCTACCTGGGAATTGTCCTTCTGACGGCCAATCTGTTGGGTTACTTTACGTCCCGAGCCCACCGGTATGTCTGGCTTCGCTGGATATTGGTGCTGGTTACACTTTTCATGATCACCCTCTGGGGAATCAAGCTGGGCATGGCGCTGCGGGGCGACGAAGGCATAACAGGGACGCTGGCGCCAACCTGGTTCCTGCCTGTTTTGACCATTTTCTCGTCAACATACATAATCATTGCATTAATGGGGATCATCCGAACCCTCCCGGAAAAACTAAACAAATTTGAACTCATGCTGCCCACCATCAATGTTGTCTGGGCATTTGCGCTGGCCCGGTACGTCGTGTCCGCCACGGGTGACGGCATACTGATTCTCGGCGCCCTCGGGGCAACCGTCGGCTTCGGGCATCTGGCTGTAGCGCCCTGGCTGGCAAACCGCGATCAAAAGGCGCACGGGGGCAATGCATTCGTTTTTGCCGGGTCGGTGTTGCTGGCGCTTGCCCTACCCGTAATTGCAGACAACACATTGCTGTATCTGCCCGTATTGGCGGCGGTTGCGTTCTGGACATCATTAATGTCGGCAAAATGGCGAAGCGGCAGCGCTCGCTTGACGTCGTACCTTTTGCAGATTTACGCGAGTATAACAATCGCGGCAGCGCTGCTCAGTGAAGGAAAACCCGACTCATTTTTGATAAACGTAATTTCCGCAGGCGGAATCGCCTGTTTGGGGATTTTGCAATACCGCTGGTTGCGTAACACAACGCCGCCTGAGGAATCTGCCTTTTTTTCGAAGATCGACAAAGGCGATTTCAGCGCTGTAGCGGTTTTGCTGGCCGCTCTGTTGAGCGTCTTTGTCCTGTTGCGGGTTATCCTTCAAAGAGTAACAGTCACGTTTTTTGTTCCTGCTGATGTCGGCAATATCATCCAGGGAAGCCAGTCAGTCATCATCAATCTATCAGCCATTGTCCTGATGTCAATCGCGCTGGCAAATCGCAGCAGGGAATTGCGCAATGTCGCCATCCTGCTTACGACAATCGGCGCCATCAATGTTTTTCTGTATGACCTTGTCCTTGGGCACGGCATACCGCTGGTTCTCAGCGTCCTCTCCTTCGGTCTTGCTACGGCGGTAGAATCGGTAATCCTGAAACGCTGGCAGCGTCTGCCAACGCCCGGCCGATCTTAACAACTGTTCGGACGATTGATTATGAATTGCGATGTGGCTGTCGTACATCTGTCACCCCCCGCTTTGAGCGCACAAAGACAATCCTTCCCCATGCGGGGGGCCAATATTTTAATTGCCCGTCAATTCTTCCTTCTTCCACGGAGGCAGCAGCTTAATAAGGATCGAAAGAATCACGAACGGAATGATCAGCAAAACCAGGGCAACGAGAAACCCTTCAATGCCCATCATTTCCATTTTATAGGTAGTCAACCCCCGGAAACTTTTAGAGAACAGTTGCCCGCCGATCACCACATTCCAACGGGTGCTGAATATCCCCAGTTGAATCAGCAATCCGCAGACAAAATAAAGCAGTTTCCGCACCTCTTCCTGAAGCTTGAATATCTTGATTATCGCCAGGACAAACAGGGGAAGCAGCATGCCGAGCAGAATCTGGAGCACCACCAGGCTCATGAAAAGCTTGGTCGATACCAGTTGTGAGAGTATCTTGATCGACTCCTCGCTTTCATAAAGCCGGTGGATGAAATCGAGCACCTCGATCGAAAAATCAACAATGACTGCATAGAACAGAAAGGATGCCACCTTGTCGAGACATTTCATGTCGATCTTCCCGCCCAGAAGCGGCTTGACAATCATATAGAGCAGCATCACCATCGCAATTCCCGAGACAATGGCCGAGAAGAGAAAAACAACCGGCATCATCACGCTGCTCCACCAGGGATTGGCCTTGATCGATCCGAAGATGAAGCCTACATATCCGTGGAGCAGAAAGGCTGATGGGATGCCGATGATTGTAATGACCTTTACCGTCTTCTTGTCAAAGGCGACAGCTTTTTCACTGATGTCGGTCGAAAATAGTGAGAGGAGCTTCAGCAGCCATTTTCTCAAGCCAGTCGTCTCGGAAGACCAGACGATCATATCCCGACGGTATTCAAAATAGATCTCCAACAGAAGAACCAGCATCAAATACCAGAGGTAAACGAAACCGAACATCGCCATCGCCGAGGTTAGATTAGGGGTCATGAACATCTCATAGGAGCGCTCCGGCCGGCCGAGGTGGAGCTGCAAAGGCAGCGGCGCAATCAGCATAAACGCAAGCGCCGTCAGCATTGCCAGGCGGTAGGTTGGCTGGAGTTCCTTCACGTTAAAGACCTTGACAAGCGAGGCCAGAATGAAAGCCCCGGCCACCAGCCCCGTAATATAGGGATAGACAACAATCAGGATCGACCACTGAATGTCGATTTCGTTCGGGTAGATAAAACCCATCACCTGCTTGGAAAGTTCCGTGAAACGCTGGACCGCTTCCATATCAGTTCACCTCGCCATCAAGATTTGCATAATAAACTTTGGGATCTGTATTTAAGGACGGTTTAAGGACGTGTATCTTGTTCATCCGGCTAAACCTTCCCAAGGGACTGGCGATGCTCTTCAGGTCGCCGAAAACCCTGGCCTGCTTAGGGCAGACTTCGACGCACGCCGGAAGCAGGCCCTTCACCAGGCGATGATAGCAGAATGTGCACTTGTCGGCGACCCGGGTTTCCGGATGGAGATAACGGGCCCCGTACGGACAGGCCTGGATGCAGTATCGGCAGCCGATGCAGCGCTTGCTGTCCACGAGGATCACCCCGTCGTCAGTTTTAAAGGTAGCCCCTACCGGACAAACCTGAACGCAGGGCGGATGATCGCACTGATTGCAGAGCTTGGGCACAAAAAAACTGCGCAGCACTTCCTTTTCCGGAAAAGCATCCTGTTTTTCAACGCTTTCCATATTGATGGTATTGACAATAACGGTATGGTCCGTCTTGATCACATACCTTTCCACCCAGGTACGAAAGTAGAAGGGCACCTCAGGCACGTTGTTTTCCGTTTTACAGGCCTGCATGCACCGACCGCACCCAATACATTTGTCAATGTCGATTCCCATTCCGTAGTAATGCTTCGTGGTGTCATAGTCCTTGTTCAGTATGGCTGCCCAGGCATCGGCGGACAAACCGCCCATGATGCCGCCGGCAGAAACAACCCAGCAAAGGTTTTTCAAGAAGTCTCGCCGCTCCATCAGATTCCTCCTAAAGTGTGTGGATAGTGGCACTGCCAGCAAACATATTTTTCACCATGCGCTCCCATATCAACGGTCGGAACGCCCTTGCGGGGGGAACCCTTGTCATGGCACTGTCCGCAAAATTCGCGTTTGTCGGGCTTTGTCGGAATCACCGTCCGGGGTGAGGTTTTGTGCTTTTCCGGAGTGGCGTGGCAAACACTGCATTCTATCAGCGCATGATAAGAAGCGGACTTTGCCCTTTCGATCTGCGCATGGCAAGCGTTGCAGGAACGGGGCGCCGTGGGCGGTTTTGGGTTATGCGGGTTATGGCAACTGATGCAGGGCTTCCTCGGGTTATGAGTATCCGGATTGATCTGCGGAAAACCTGTCGGCCGTGAGGCGCTGTACTGATGGCAATAGACGCAGTAGTCCCGCTTTATCGGCGATGTGGGTTTTACCTCCGTGGGATTATCAACATGTTTTTGGGATGCGCCGTGGCAGGATTCACAGGATAAATCCCGATGGTAGCCGCTCTTTTTGATTTCCGGTTCCTTATCATGACATTGCGCGCAGGCCTCAGCGCCTGCATACTTGATCCCTTTGGCCGCTTCGCGCTGGGTCGAAGCGAGTTTCTGGACAGCAGGATCCTTAATTTCCGGGGGGATTATAAATTGCCGGATCACCAGCAAAACCACTGCCAAAACTAAAAAGACAACTATAATCCTTACCGCCTGCTCCGGCAGTTTTTTAAAAAAATCCACCATGCCAGCCCTCCGCATCCATTATTGCACGAATTTATTAAACTATTTCTTGAAGTTTTCCTTATTGGTTACTCCGTTCGTATTGAGTCCTGCCAGCTTCACGGGCATATTTAGAATGTGAGAAATCACCCCGCTGAATAGGAATGGCGATCCTCATGAACAGCGTAAAGATAAAGAGTCCGAAGGCCCATATCCCGAGTGAAATGGCTATTTCATTGACATTCGGCAGATACTCGTAAATTTCGCCGAGCGGATCGGGAATGAAACCGGGAACGATCAGGCCGAGCCCCTTTTCAATCCACACCCCAACGATGATCAGCAGTGAGCCGATATTGAGGGTGAGCAGATTCGTCCGGGTTGCGGGAATCAGAAAGATTAAAAAGGCGGTAATATTCATCACCATGGCCGACCGTATCCAGGGGACCAGCGAATCATGGCCGTGCAGACCCTGAAAGAGATACTGCATCGGCGCCAGGTGAATGGTCCCCGAATAATACTCCTTGAAAAGCTCGGCGCCCAGCAAAAACAGATTGACGAACATCGCGTAGGCCATAAGTTCGGCGACCTTGAACAGCGCCTCGTTCTTGATTTTCAGCCCGGCGGTCTTTCGCAAAATCTGAAAGATGATCAGCGCCATCGCCGGCCCGGAGCAAAAGGCGCTGGCCAGAAACCGGGGCGCCAGAATGGAGGCGTTCCAGAAGGGTCGGGCGGCGAGTCCATTGTAGAGAAACGCGGTAACCGTATGGATGCCGACCGCCCACGGAATTGACAATAAGACAAGGGGAATGACGTACTTTCTGACCGGTTCCTTGCCGAAGTAGGTCTTGACCAGAATATAGATCGGAACGATGGTGTTCAAAACCAGATATCCATTCAGAACGATCACATCCCAGGCCAGCAGGGAATCAGGAAAGGCGAGAATGCCGATGAAGGGAACGATATGCCAGAAACGGTCGGGCCGGCCGAGGTCGGCCAGCACAAACATCAGGGCCATGATAATGGCCGAAGCTGCCAAAAGTTCCCCCAAAACGACGATTTCCTTGATGGGATCGAAGTGGTATATATACGCCGGGATAACGAGCAGCACTGCGGCCGCGGCAACGCCTACCAGATAGGTGAAGTTGCCGAGATAAAGACCCCAGGAGACCTGATCCTTCATGTTGGTTATGATCAGCCCCGCGTCCAGTTGTTTCATGTAGAAGGAAATGGCTATACCGATGATGGCAAGCAGGAAGGCGCACCATAGATAGTAAACCTTGGTCCCCACAAATACCATCCGAATCGTTTTTTTAAAAAATATCCAGGCTTCCATTCAATCCTCTAAAGGCTATGCGGAAAAGAAGTAATAAAACTTGGGTTCTGTGTTCAAATCTTCCTTTAATCTAAATACTCTTTTATTTTCAATAATGTATCTTATCTCACTATCAGGATCGAGCAGATTCCCGAATTTTCGGGCGCCGGTGGGACAGGCCTCAACACACGCGGGGTAACGCCCATTGCGGACCCGTTGAATGCAAAATGTACATTTTTCAACGACATTCTTCATTCGTGGGCGGTTTCCCAGATAATGAACCTCCGTATTCAGCTCTTCCGGGGGAATATTGGGCTGACCCCAGTTAAAGACCCGTCCTTTGTAGGGACAGGCGGCCATACAATAACGGCAGCCGATGCACCAGTTGTAATCGACAACGACAATGCCGTCCGGTTCTTTCCAGGTGGCATGAACAGGACATACGCGCACGCAAGGAGGATTTTCGCAATGCTGACACTGAACCGGCATATACTGAAAACCCGGTTCCGGCACTTTTTCAGGGTTGTAGTAATGCTCGGTATTTTCGAGATTGATCAAGCTGCCATCCTTCAGGCGGACGACCCGGATCCATTGGAGCTGCGGATTGCTGCGGGACTGGTTGTTCTCTTTCACGCAGGCGTAAACGCATCTTCGACACCCGATGCACCGCGACAGGTCAAGACCGTAGCCCCAGAGTACCGCGGTGTCGGCTGGCTGAGTAGAGATATGGAATTTCTTCCCGTATTTCCGAAAATATGTCTCCTCAAGCCGCCGGATGGCCTCCTTTTTTTCCGCCTCCGTCATCTCCCGAAAATGTTTCTGGAGAAACGCTTCCACCTGGGCCCGGGTGCACGACAAGCTTCCCAGCGAAAGCGCCGCCATGGCGCCCATGGACATCATCTTCATGAAATCTCTTCTGGTTTGCGATCTATCTTCCATTTTTCCGTTCCGGTTTGGTGGGTGGTGGTTCCGGTTTCAGGGATTTAAATTTGGGGTCATGGGGATTATGACAATTTACACAGAGGAAATAGACCCTTTGCCCTCCTTTGAAATAGCCAATCCTTTTACCGTGGATGCCTACTTTCCAGTCACGGTAGATATTTCCGTGGCACTGTCCGCAAAGCAGGTACGACTCCGTAAACGGAATCTTGTCCCCATTGGCCAACTTCAGCTTATCCCTGTCTGCGGGATTGTGACAATCCAGACACCAGCGATCATTTTCCGCATGGTGGAGTTTGATGTTGGCATGCTCATCCTTGAGCTCTCTTTTTTTTGCGTTCACGTCCATTCCTGCATGGCAGTTGCTGCAGGGGAATATACCCTCTGTCAGAGGGGGCGTGGAAACCGGATATTCATTATTGTGAGCCGCAAATACCGGCACGCCAAACGCAATAATTGCAAACAACACCAGAGGAACGATTTTCATGGCCTTCGTCCGTTATCTCCTGAATTACTTGTTCATATATTATTTTAACGTTCCCCCGAGATGAACGTCCCCGAGGATTGCATGGCGGGGCTTCTGGCATTTAACCAACAATAAGTCAAGCATTATTTCTTATAGCACCGCGGTTCGTAAACGTCATTGAAGTAAGCCTTGCGTAATCTCATCAGTGATCCTTAAGGTTAAGAAAAGTTGAATCGCGACCGAAGATAAGTGCAAGAAGCCAGTCGAAAACAATGCGCACTCGATTGAAAACACCTTTTATCAGCAGGGAATAAGCGCCCATCCAGATCAGGCGCGCCGCAAAGCCGTATAGCCGGATGCGGTAAAAACGGAAAACTGCCTTTGAGTCGCCAAGGGAAACAATCTCCCCGGAATCTGTGTAACGATAAGCCTTCTTACTCCGGCCCCGGATGTCGGCTATGATGTTATAGGCAACGATCTTTGCCTGACGAACCGTAGTATGGGCCCGCGGCGGTATCGGCTGGGCCGATTTGGGGTTCTCAAAGTGGGCGCAATCACCCAGGGCGTAAATTCCCGGAAAACCTTCCACCTCCAGATATGTATTCACCTTGACTCTGCCCAGATTATCCGTGGGCGCCTCCAGCGCGGCAATCAGTGGATTGCTGACCATCCCGGTTGACCACATGATCGTGGCTGTAGGGATAACCTCTTCCTCATTGATTTCCACGTGTCCTTCCCAGGCGCGAGTCATGCGGCTGTTGGTTCGCACTTCAATTCCCATATCCTCAAGTTGCTTCATAACATAGGCGCCCAATTCATGATCCATGCGCTCTACTACCTTTGGCCTCGACTCTATCAGCATGATTTTGATATTGTCCGGGTTTATACCCTTGTAGTAGCGAATGAGATTCTTGAAGATGCAGTCTCTCAATTCCGATACCGCCTGAATTCCGATGTATCCACCGCCCACAGCGACAAAGGTGAGCAACTGCTTTTGCTTCTGCATATCTTTTTCGATTGCCGCTTGCTCAAAGACAGCGATGATATGGTTCCTTAACTTCATGGCATCGTAGAGGGTCTTCAAGGTGAAGACATGCCCGCCCGCCAGGTTCAATTGCGATTTGTCCGGCACGCTGCCCAGAGCCATCACAAGACAGTCGAAATCCAGCACCCCCGCCTCTGTGGCGACTTGACGATTTATAAGATCTATTTTTTTTACCGTGGTCAGGATGAAATTGAAGCGATCACGCCAATGCAATCTCCTGACCGGGTAAGAGATATGCCTGGTTTCAATGCTGCCCATTGCCACTTCGTGCAGCAGCGGGGTGAAAAGAAAGTAATTCTCGTCATTTACCACTGTTATCTGCACATTCTCGTTTTTATTGGTGGATTTTACCAGATGCCGCAATGTATAGGCGCCGCCGAAGCCGCTGCCCAGGATTAAAACCTTGCGATCGCCCACATAAAGTTTTCTGGGCTGGTCGATGGTCCTTTTAGTGACAAAGTTTTCCCCAGCTTCCTTGACAAGCGCGGCAAAAAGCCTCACCAAAGAAGCTGGACTGAATATTTTTTGGGCGATCCTGCCATAGCTGTAACTGCCGGTGAATATCCCCCAGGCTGCTTTGGTAAAAGGCTGACGTTCCGTCTTTTTTTCCTGCTCGTCGCCGATCAGTCTCTGCTGCGCCAGCATAAATATCTTTGATTCCTTCACTTGATCATTTATCGAAAACAGCAGATGTCCCCAATGGTTGTTCCAGCGCATCTTATTGTAAACGGGACGGTAGTGTTGTCTAAAGTCCCGGCTCGATACGCCATAATTAATGGCGGCATCTGCGGCGGCGCGGGCCATCGTCAAGGAAGAGCCAATGCCATCCTTGTAGAGCCTTGTACAGGCGGCATCTCCTATGGCAATAAAGCGGTCGGCATAATAATTACTGGCAGCCGAAAAGGATGTTTGGGGCCGGCAGCCACAGGCAAGCTCGTATTTTTGAGGCAATATTTCCCTCACCACCGCATAATTCAGAAAATCTGCAATGGTTACCGGATATTTACTGCTGCTTAACACCGATACATTGACAAAATCGCCTTTGGGCACAAGGGTGCCGAAGATCATCCCGGAATGGGGAATAAGAAAGGCGTGGGCAACATTGCCAAGCCGGGTACGCACATCGGCTGCGCCCAAGTAAAGTTCGCTCATGGCCATTATGTTGGTTTCCGGCGGTTCATACGCTGTACCCTCAATGAGCATCCTGGGGGCGTTTACCCCTGTCGCCAGTCCCAGGAGATCGTAATCGATTCGCTTCCCGGCTACCTCAATCCCGGCGCTCCCGCCCGTCCACAAACTGGCAATCCTTTCGTTTACTACCTCAATGCCGTTATTTTCCGCTTGTCGCAAAAGCCAGCCATCAAAACTGATCTTTTTTTCATAATGGGAAACCCGCGGCCCTCCCCCGCGATAAACACTCATGATTTTAAGATCAGTATCCGGGTTGCTGATGTCGATGGTGGCATAAGGGCTGTGGACGGCAAACCGGTCGATGGTCGTCTGAATTACCTCGGGAGGCGGGGAGATGTTCAGCTCGGCCATGTTTTTTATCAGGGACATTGAAATAATGCCGGCGCAACCCTTGCAGCCTTTAGGACCCAGGGTATCGAAAAAACGGTCCTGATAGATTGTGATCCGGGGATTCAATCCTTTGATACGGGCAAAATGACGAAGGTAAAGCGCAAAAAAACTCCCCGCCGGCCCTCCGCCGACAATGGCAATCCGGGAATCATTATCTATCTTATAGGATGGGTGATTCATGGTTTTGTACTTACAGTGATTTGCTCAACCGATTGCCATAAAAATTGGGTCACATGATTCAACGCAGGTTCAAAGCGAAAGATTTGACGCGCATAACGGGATTATAGGAACGTTTGGATTCCGCCAGGTTGGGAAGATTCATATCGCTTTCCTTGTTTATATATCTAAAATCGCTGAATAATCTTTTTGCGCATTCGTTATCGAGGAATTGATACAGGCCCTTAATCCCGGAAAAGGCCTTTTCAAAATTGAGCGTTCCGGTTGACCCGTTGAGCTTGGAACCAATGCCCAGTGCCGAAACTTTATCATCAATGCGAATGAGGATGCCCCTTGATTCAAGGTATTCAATATTTTTCAGTGTTGCAACCAGGGCAGCCCGTTCGCAGTAAAGGCCGGAGTCCTGATCAATGTCACAGTCCTGTTCTTTGCACCATATATCCAAAAATTCGATACATTCAGCGCTTTGCTTTCTGCCTATCGCCTCTATCGAAACGCGTCCTCTACTGAGGTATTCACGGGAAAACTGATTAATAAGATTACGTTTTTTGGAAAACTTGTTGCCCTTAAGCTGCATCAGGTCTTCCGTCAAATAGACGTAGTCAGCAAATGCACTTTGCTCTTCGATGGAAAAAAAATCATCCAGTTCGGATTTATTGAGATTCTCCATGTAGTCGCCAGGGACAAAACGGTACTGTGTGAAGCCCAAATCTCTGGCGAAGCGGCTCAATTCGTCAGGCAAAAAGATCCTTTCCTTAGCAACGGGAAGTATCAGGTAGCGCTCCTCCGGATGGCCCTCCGGCTTCCCGGAAATAAAAAGAATCCCGTCTTTCACAAAATAACTGCTTCTGTAATTCATAGTGCTCCAGGCGATGAGAGGCGCTGGAGAATAAGTACTGAGACTATAGGGCTGCCCGGCAAAATAGGTCTTTATGAAATTGTAACTGGAAACATCAAGAGGTATGAAGCTCACTGTTTTTTGTCCATTAACATAGGCGTAGCGGAAACCATCTCCTTAAAACCGGCACTACTATACAGAATTTCAGAACCCGGCTCAGCGATGAGACCAATCCAGGATATGCCGTCGGCATGAAGTATTTCAATGAGTTTCTGAATTATCAATGTCCCGATTCCCCTCATCCTGAAATCGGCGCGAACAGTCAGATCCTGAATATAGGCGTCACTGATGCCATCGCTAATTGCCCTGCCCATTCCGACAATATCCTTATCAGCGGCGGCGATTACAAAACAATGACTTCCGGAGATCAATCTCGCGGCCAACTGGCGATCATCCCCGGCATCCCACCACCCCTGCGCCCGGTATAGCGAGATAATCTGCCGGATTTGCTCTTCATCAGGCTCCTGAAGAACAACACAGCTAAATTTGCCGTCATTAATGCTTGTCATCAAACATCGTCTCTATCGGATAGCTCGGAAACCGCTTTTCACTCCCTTCAGGCTTATCTCTGCCGCTTGACAGGTCGAAACTGAAATTACGGATATTCAGCGGCAAAGCGTCCTTCATCCTTTTCTATCCTCCGTAGCTGTGCAAACCCGAGAGAAGCAGGTTGACTCCGAGATAACAAAAGATCGTAGCCAAAAAACCCACGATCGAAAGGATCGCAGCTTTTTTCCCTTTCCATCCCCGGGTAATCCTGGCGTGGAGGTAGGCGGCGTAGATCAGCCAGACGATCAGCGACCATGTTTCCTTGGGATCCCAGCTCCAGTATGTTCCCCACGCCACATTCGCCCAGAAGGCTCCGGTAATGATGCCGATCGTTAACAGGGGAAAACCAATGGCTATTGTTTTATAACCTACTTCATCAAGCAGGTCGGAAGCGGGCAGATGAGCGAGAAACGCCCCTTGAGTTTTAGCGGTGCGGTTTTCTGCCTTAACCTTGAACAGGTAGAGGAAGCTGACACCGAAGGAAACGGCAAAGGCAGCATAACCCACAAAACAAGTAACCACATGGGAAATGAGCCAGTTGCTCTGTAAAGCAGGGACAAGGGGCTGTATCTCGTTGGGATTAAGCGAAGCATAAGCCATGATGATAAACGGGAAAGGAGTTACAAAGGCTCCCGCCGTCTTGATCCCGAATTTTCTCTCCACGATCAGATAGGTAACGGCAATGGTCAGGGCAAAAAACACAAGTGATTCATAAAGATTGGTAAGCGGCGCCCGGCCGATGCCAATCTGGTATGATTCATACCACCGGAGCAATATCGCTGCCGTCTCTATAATAACTCCGCCCAGCAGCGCCCCGGTGCATACCTTGCCCAGCATCTCCGATCTGAACGCCAGATAAGAGACATAAAGAACCATGGCGAAGAAATATACAAAAATAGATATGCCGAACAGCAGTGAATTAGTCATCTATGAAACCTCCTGTAAACGCTTGGCGAGCCGCTTCAGTTCGCTTGCAAAAGCGTGTTTATTCTTGTTCGCCGTTCCGCCGGCGGTAAGCTCCGTCTTGCCCCTCTCGTCACTTCTTATCCTGATCCAGAGCTTCTTGTGCGACACGAAAAAGGCCAACATGATGCCGACCACCAGCATGACCGATCCCAGCCACACGAACCAGACGCCGGGATCTTTGGCGACCTGCAGCCCTGTGTATTTTTTCATATTGAAACCCTTTACCACAAAGCTATAAGTGCCGTCGTGATTCACCCCGGGTTGACCGGGGGTAATCCATATTCCCTCGGGCGGGGCGGCGGGGGTGTAGATGTTAAGGCCGATTGCCGGCCCTCCTTCGGAACCGTCGGGCAAATGAAAATGCTCCTGGTAATCTGCAACTTCGATGGTAAGGTTGGCGCCGGGGACGACCGTTTTCTGGCGAAAGGGGGTAAATGCACTGCCCAAAAGAACGCCGTTCTTATCCATGACATCGAAGGTAATGTCGGGGAAACCGCCATAACTGGACTGGTAGAAGGTGATTCCCTGATAGGTCAGCGGATCGTTAACGCGGATGGTTTTTCTGATCACTTCCTTACCGTCCTGAATGACGGAAAGATCGCTCCGGTAGTCCTTGGGCATGCCGTTGGGGTAAAAATCGACATTGAAGGAATTGCAGCGTACGGAGAAATTCAGAGTCTTGACTTCGTTTTTCCCGGCGGAAATGGCGGAGATCGTTTCCCCTTCGTAAACGTTCACATAGCCTTTGAACCCAAAAAGCGATCCGGTTATGGCGCCCGCAAAGATAACCAAAATACTCAGGTGGGTAAGTAAGAAAGAAAGCCGGCCGTACTTGCCCGTCTCGAAAAATAAATGACGGGTATTCTCCACCTCGGTCACCAAGGGATGAACGGAGAAATCTTTACCAGCCAGGGCTATCGCCTGTTTTTCGACTTCCTCGGCGGGAAGGTTATATTTTATCTTCGTCAGATCGGCAGTCAGTTCCGCTGCGAGTTTGTCATCGAGAACGACGTTTTTCTTTTTCATCCCTCTGATGATGGCGGGATAGCGATCCATCGTGCAGGCGATGATGTTTAGCGCCAGCAGAGCCAGACAGGACGTGAACCACCAACTGTGGTACATATCCAGGAAGCCGAGCTTCCCGAAAAGCTCAACTGTTCCCGGGCTCAGGTAACTGTAATACTCCTGCGGCAGTTTGTTCTGTTCAATAACGGTACCCAAAACCGAAACAATGGAAAGTACCAGCAAAAGAACAATTACCAGTTTGAGCGAAGTAAAAAAATTCCAGATACGGTCAACTATGTCCGGCCCTTTCTTGGGCTTTTTCATCTCTTCCGACATGACAATCTCCTTACATGTCAAGCATCTGCAAAATCATATTACTTATATATAAAACAAGCATCTTCAACGAAACAATGGCCAAAAACGCCGCGGATAGTGAAAAGTAAAAGCCCCCGGCACGAAACCGAAAAACATGCGGGGGCTTCAACATTATCAGACACATCAGGCAACCGGGCAGCCAATCTTCAATAACAGGATAAAAAAAGGCAACGCCGATCGCTTCCGTTCGTTCCCTAAGCTTATTTCTTATGACACTTTGCGCACTCTGTGGTGGCGAAGGCCTTCTTCCCGTCGTGGCAGGTTCCGCAATTCTTGCCCGCCTTCATATCGGCCATGGTGATGGAACCGGGGGTCTTTTTCATCTTAAACACCGCGGTATGGCAAGATTTACAATTCAATTTATCGTCAGCATGCGTTTTCCCATCGAAGACCACCTTGCCTGCACCCTTGCCTTCATATTCCACTTTTTTTCCGGGACCAACAGCCAGAGAAACACTCGCAAGACTCAAGACAAACCCAGCGATAACTGCAAAAACCAAAAATCTTTTCATAAATACCTCCCCATAAAATTTATAATTCACCCCTGTGCCAAAAAACGCCACTCCAATGGGCGCGTTATATACGCGATCAGGAAGCTTAATGTCAAGATAATTTTCACTCAAATTGCCTCAACGAAAAGCTGTTCATGTCGCGCGGATTTCCACGGTCAAATTGCCTCAACGAAAAGCTGTTCATGTCGCGCGGATTTCCACGGTTTTCTGTAAATAAGATTAAAATATTTTGAAAAATTGGTTGACTTTTTAAAACGCGGGGTACAGTATCCCGAAACGGGAACAAACAAATCAGCGACTGCGGATAATCATCGACGGAACCCGGTACCGAATAACCCATGAACCTCCGGGGCTGCCGGTGAGCGAATATACGAAAATCCAGGGCCGCTATCGACATTTCCAAGACGAGGAAATTGCATCCTTCCAGCGGCAAGCAGATGCGGATTGGTAAGAGCTCATTGTAAAAACAAAAGCCCGTGCTTAAGGCCCTGCCGGAAATCACGATTAAAGACAGGGACAAGGCGCTCTCCCCCTGAATTGTTTTGTCCTCATACTTTACCGAAGAAAACCCTGAATAATCATGTTCACCGCCTCTTCATAGGAAAGACCGAGGCTCATCAGCTTCATCAACTGGTCGCCGGCAATCTTGCCAATGGAGGCCTCATGGCTGAGTTCGGCATCGGGGTGCTCGGCCCGCAGGGCGGGAATGGTTTCGTTGGAACCGTTATCCATGATGATCGCGTCGCACTCGATATGACCGAAGCACTTTGCCCGGGCAATCATGTTCGCGTAGAAATTCTGCCGGGAGTTGCCCTTGATGACAGAACGGGAAACCATGTTGGAGGAGCTGTTTTCCCCAGCCAGGATAATCTCGTTGCGGGAAACCGCTTTCTGGTCGCCCTCGGTCATTACCCGCTCCATGATCAACAGGCTGCTGCCGAGGCCAAGCACCGCCTCGTTGACGCGGTTCGCTTCATCAACGCCGCCTATCTGGGTGAGCTCCATCTCCGCGTGGGCATTCTCCCCGAGAAAAACCTTTGTGGTTGGGTTCAGCGACCTCTTCCCGACTCCATTGCCGCCGGCAAAGTGTTTTTCCACATACTTGACCCGCGCCCCTTTTTCAATGCGAAATTCGTGGATGCCCTCGTGTCCTTCCGGCTCGGGGCCGCCGCAGTGGATTCCGCAGCCGGCGATGATCGTGACGTCGGCGCCGGCGCCGACGATGAAGGTATTGTAAACCACGTCGTTGAGACCGCTTTGGCTGAGAATGACCGGGATGTGAACAGATTCGTTGATCGTCCCCGGCGCAATCGTAACTATAATCCCGTCTCTCTTTTCGTCGCTCTCGATATTTATGTTGGCGGATATCGAACGTGACTCCAACTTGCCGTTTTTTCTGATATTGTAGGCGCCCTTGGGGATGCCCTCAAGATCCGCTACGGTCTTCAAGAGAGCCTTATCTAAAGCACTGAGCATCTTTTTCTCCTTCCGGGCACGGGCAGGGGCTGAAACTGCAGATCCTGAAATCGTTCAGCATCGGCAGGGCATTTTCCAGATTTCCCTGATACATTAATTTACCCTGATCAATAATCAGGATGTTGTCAGCGGCCTCCAGAAAGGAACGGTTGTGGCTGACGACAATCGTCGTGGTCTGGTGCTCGCTCTGCTCTTTTTTCAGAAGGTTGACCATCGGCATGATGGTCCAGAGGTCAATCCCGGTATCCGGTTCGTCATAGATGGCAAGCTTGGGATTTCGGGCAATCGTTGTCGCCAGTTCTATCTTCTTGATTTCTCCCCCGGAAAGCGTCGCGTCAACGGGCTTGTCGAGAAACGAAAGGGGACAAATTCCCACTCTTCTGACAATCCCGATGAGCTTTTCCTCGTTCTCCGTCCTGGCGGCAACCGACAGGAGGTCCCGGAACGTTATCCCCTTGAAACGGGCCGGTTGTTGAAAACTGTATGCAATTCCGGCATTCGCCCGCTCGGCGATCGTCATGACCGAGATATCTTTCCCCTCGAAATGGATGCTCCCCGCGGACGGCTGGTTTATCCCCATGATCAGCTTGGACAAGGTCGTCTTGCCGCTGCCGTTGGGGCCGGTGATCGCATAGAACTTCCCCGCTTCAAAAGTGAAATTCATTTTGTCAATGATATCACGCTGTTTTTCTCCGTTTTTCTCGTCCTTTTCCGTTACGGAAAAACACAAATCCCTTAATTCCAGCATAACCACCTCTGCTACTTTTTAGCGACGTCCGACACGCCCTTTGGGCATCTGTTCCCTGTTGACGATACGCGGACAAGCCAAAAACTGCGCCTCGCCGCTTTTGCCTCGGCATAATATTTAATTCTCGGTTGTTGTCAATCAATAATGTCAAAAAAGTTTGACAGTGTCTTCTTAAAATGTTTATTGTCGCATTCAGGGATATTCACAGAATGGGGAGTTTTGCAGCTACCTCTGAGGACATCTTTAAATTACCGAAAAATTATTTAAGGAACCTATGCAACCATCTGACAAGAAAACCGCCGACCAGAAGATAGACAGCGATCATCGCCCCTGGGGCTTTTACGAAGTTCTCTCCGACGCAGCGGACAGCAAGGTAAAGCGAATCACCGTCTATCCGGGTCAAAGGCTCAGTCTCCAGCGCCATTTTCACCGTTCGGAACACTGGTACGTAGTAAGCGGCGAGGCCGTTGTGACCAGAAACGGCGAGGAGATCAGCCTGAACTCCTGTCAATCCGTGGATTTGCCGGTACTTGCCTGGCACCGCATCCGCAACGTCGGCACGGCAAATGTGGTTTTTATCGAGGTGCAGACCGGCGACTATTTCGGAGAGGACGATATCGAACGCTCAGAGGACGACTACGGGAGGGTGTAGCGGTAAGGATGTTCATATCTCCCCGTTATGCTTAATAATTAAGAAAGATATTGTATGTACAAATACGACATTAGTGACCTGATTGAACAATCGCCGCTGGAAATTAATACTGAAATACAAATGTGCGGCCACCCACCGACGATGGCAAGCTCTGAATTTCTTACGAACAAAGAGCAGGGCGATTGGGCAGAAAAAATTGTTTCTAAGGCAATAAATGAATACTCAGATGATTATTTTGCTGTTGAGTATGGACGTTCTGAATCAATAGCCGCAGGCGATGACGGGTTTGCCGATTTCTATATGGAATATCAGAGTGAGCTCAATGCCATAGGGAAAAGACCGGATATACTAATATTCAGGGTCAGCGATTTCCCCGCGCGAAGTATTGATATCGAAAATGATGAGCACATAAGGCGAGCGGTGGCTGCTCTTGAAGTTAAATCAAGTTCGTTTTTAGCAGATAAGTATGCGGCGTTCATGCGCAGCAGGCAACAGCAGGCCATTAATAAATGCACCGAAATCAAAAATGCAATTTTAAACACTGCATTTGACAATCTATTAAGGCGTAAAAATGAGACAATCTACAATCTCATAGCAAATGCTACAGATGATACATTTAAAGAATTGGACTTTCGTTGTCCCTCATGGTCATTAACAAAAGAGTTGAGAGATTTAACAGCATTATTGAAAGACATAAAGGAAAACATCAAGATATTGCATAAACGTGATTATTTGAGCATTACCCCCAAAATGGAAGATATTGCCCTCGTCAACCGGTGGATACAGCAATACAATGTCAAACATTTCTATCTACAGGTATTTTTTGACAAAGCCTATATAATATCCTTTAAGGATATTTTGACGTTGATCTCAAACGATAACAATGACGGCAATAATTTCTCTATTGAGCGAGATGTTAAAAATCAAGGTAAAACTACGATAAAAATAAATGTACAAGTTGGGAAAGAAGTCTTGGGAAAGATCGATATGCCTGGACATAAATCCGCCATGAAAGAATTAGACAGAGGCCGGCTACTGTTTTACGTCGCCTTTGAAGGCGGGAAAGGATATCTTGATAACAAAATATTCCTAAGGGATGTTATTAATGCGTGAATCAAAATACATAGATGAAACCCCGCTTAATCACAGGAAAGATTATGGCCAGTTTTTTACGCCCCCCCCCGTTGCCCGGCTTATGGCAAAATGGGTTATTAAAGATAATCCGGGAACAGTTATAGATCCTGCATTTGGTTTAGGCGTTTTTTACGATGAAATAATAAAAATTAATTCAATAAATCAAGTGGCGTTCACTGGATACGAGATTGACAACCATATCATCACTTATCTTAATCATAACGGCAAAAGTCAAAACCTGCGAGTTATCAATACTGACTACCTGGAAGCTGACGTTGGCTCTTTTGACGGGATAATCTGCAATCCTCCCTATATGAGGTTTCAGAAATTTCTTAAACGCCATGACATCCTGCCAAAAATCGAAGAAAAAATAGGGAAAAAACTTATTGGGTACTCGAACATATCTTCTGTATTCCTTGTAAAGTCATTAACGGAGCTTAATATTAATGGAAATTTGGCGTTTATTATGCCCTTTGAGTTTTTTAATACCGGCTATGGGAGAGAAATCAAGAAAAGTCTCCTCAATAATCATTTGTTAAAGCAAATAATAATCTTTTCAAATGAAAAAGAAATCTTCCCCGATGCTACAACAACCGTTTGTGTGCTTCTTTGTAAAAATGACGGGAAAAAAGAAAACATAAAAATAACAGATATCAAAGCCAACGAAGAACTTGATGGAATATCTGATATTAATAATTTCTATCAGAAAGAAGTTACGCCTGGGGATTTGCCGTACAACAAAAAGTGGTCTCCTATTATTTTATCATTATTCTCTGAACGAGAATCACCAAATAATTTTTGTAAATTGTCTTTATATGGTTCGTTTACCAGGGGCATAGCTACCGGCGCAAATGATTTTTTTGCGCTAACAAAATCAAAAATTGAGAAGTATCACCTATCGGGAAATAATTATTGTAAATGTATTGTTAGAAGCTCCCAAATACGAAAAGCTGTATTTACGGAGGATGATTTCGATAGGCTTTATGATGAGGATAAACCGGTTCATTGTTTAGATGTAAAAGATCATGCGAACCAGGAAATACAAAAATACATAAAAGAAGGCGAAAAACTGGGGTATCACAAGCGGTATCTTACAAAAACAAGGCATCTCTGGTATGAAATTGAAAACAGAAAACCTGCTCCAATTTTGTTCGGCGTTTTTAGCCGCGGGCGTTTAAAGGTTATACGAAATTTCACATCGGCCATAAATTTTACATGTTTCCACTGCTTTTATCCAAATTTGTTTGGAGAACAACTTACCAACAAACTGTTTGTTTATTTGCTAAGCGACTTCGGGCAAGAGATATTGAAAACTAATAAACGAAGTTATGGGGATGGATTAGATAAGTTTGAGCCAGGCGATCTCAACGATAGTTTGTGCCCAAACCAAAGTCAATTTGAAATAATGGATGACAGGGAGGCCGAGGAGGTGATTGATAAAGCTAAAATTGATGAAGATTCAGCAATTCAAATGAGCAATAATTTGATGGCAAGAATTATGAGCGCTCAACAAGGCGCTGCACCTGATCGCTATTTTAGTGCGCTTCATAGCGGCGCGGCGGAGCTTTGTCTATCAGGAGAATAGTTCGGGAAGTCGGCAAGAAATCCGCCTCACAGGTACGATTTCGCCCCGACGAAGGTGCGGCGGAAATAATCCCTTGCCAGGGTGTCGATTCTTATTTTCTTGCCGCTTCCCGGGGCGTGGATGAACTTGTCATCACCGATATAAATGCCGACATGTGAGACCTTGCTGCCCACCCCGGCGAAAAAAATCAAGTCCCCCTTCTGTACCGAAGAAATTTCCACGGAATTTCCTGCCGCAAATTGCTCACGGGAGTTGCGCGGCAAAGCCATGCCGTTGAGCTGGTAAACGGTCATCGTCAGGCCGCTGCAATCGAAACCCGTCTCGGCGGATTCACCGCCCCAGAGGTAGCGAACCCCCAGAAAGCTCCGGGCGGTTTTGACCAGTTCCTCCCGGAAATAGGCGTCGCCGCGTTTATCCCTCCGGGAAGCTGAGTATTGCTCGGGACTTACTATGTAGAACTCGGCGATTACCCCCTTCTGCCTTAGTTTCTCAGCAAGATCGCGGGCCTCCTTTTTCGAGACAAAATTGCCGAAACGAACCTTGTAGAGTCCCTCGCGGGCGACAAAATAGGTTGAATCAAGCCCGTCATCCTTTAACCGACGGGTAAAGACCGCGGCGTTCTCCGCACTGGCGAAGGCCCCTGCCTGAATGGTGTATCCCAGGCGCGGCAGGGCTTTTTTTTCAATGACCGCCGTTCTTTCAGGATGGGGCGGGAGGCGGCGCACCAACGGACCGCTACACCCGGAAAACATCAGGACAAATACCACTGTCAAACCGCAAAGAAGAGCTCCTGCTAAAACTGAACGCATTCTTCGAAAAAATGAAAAATTATAACCAGAAAAGCTCTTGCAAAACTCAAAAAATACCGTCACCCCCGAAAAAGCGAGGGAGAAGAAATTCTTTAAAAAACAGGGTTGTAAACATGAAGCTGCGCTTTCCCGCTTGCGCGGGAATAACAATCTCGGACTTTTGCAATTGGCTTTTAGCATAATCGATAGCTTCAAAATATATGGTCAATCACAATTGCCACCCCCCCAGCGCCTACGCACCAATGCCCGCGCTTCCGCGGCATCGACAATCTCCCCGGTAAGCTGCGCCTCTTCGACGGCAAGGAGCATCTCCTTGAACGCCGGACCGGGAACGAAACCCATTGTTATCAAATCTTTACCTGTTAATAGCGGGGACGGCCGGAGTTCCTCCACTGGATACTCCTGCATTTTTTGCAGGCAGAATTCATAATAACCGAGCATCCCGTGGCTTCCTATGCAGTCGAGGCGGTGGAGTTCAAGATGCAGGTCAAAATCGGGCATCCGCAGAAAACGCTTCAAACGGGCCGTCCGCATTTTGGTTACGTTCATAAACATCATGTGTTCCCGGATCAGGGCAAGGATTGTTTCCTTATCCTGATTGGAGAAGCGCAGCCTTGCGAGTATCCCCCGCGCTGCCTCCACCCCCCGTTCATCGTGACCGTAAAAATGAACGCCCCGCTCGTCCTCGAATCGGGTCATGGCCTTGCCCACATCGTGGAGCAAAACCCCCCAGGCAAGGCGCAAATCGACCTTTTCCCCGGGACGCGGCAAAAGTGCAAGCATCCGCTGGGTATGCTCCCAGACGTCCCCTTCCGGATGGAAGGCAGGGGGCTGCGAAACCCCGCGCAGGGCTTGAACCTCCGGCAATATCTCTTTCAAGAGTCCTGAATCACTAAGGAGTTCCATCCCCCTTCTGGCCCCGCCGCCGACAAGGATGGCGGTTAGTTCAGCGGAGATCCGCTCGGCGCTGATGCACTTGATGGCCTCTGCGTTTTTCGAGATGGCGGCAAACGTGCCGGAATCTATCTGGAAATTGAGATTGGCCGCAAAGCGGATCGCCCGGAGCATCCGCAGGCGATCCTCGGCGAAACGCCTCTCAGGGTCGCCGATCGTGCTTATGAGCTGTCTTTCTATATCACGGCGGCCATTTACATAATCGCTTATTTCGCCTGTCTGCGGGTTCATCAACAAACCGTTGATCGTGAAGTCCCGCCGCAGCACATCCTCCTGGACGGTAGCGAAGGAAACGCTGGAGGGCCGACGGCCGTCATTATAGCCTTCCTCAGTGCGGAAGGTTGCCACCTCGTAGGTTCTGTCCTTTTCGACTACCAGGATGATGCCGAAGCTCTCGCCCACCGGGATCGTTCGGGGAAATATCTTCCGCACCTCCCCGGGGTGCGCGGAGGTGGCAATATCGTAGTCCCCCGGATTCTTGCCCCGGATAAAATCCCGGACACAGCCGCCGACAAAATAGGCTTCATGTCCGGCATCCTTCAGTCGGCGGACAATGTCGGCAGCAGCGTTAAAATCAGGATTGAACATAATTTATATAAAACTCCGCGACGGACTTCCGTCAGAAAGGGGGATGAAAAATTGCAGGGCGAACCCATCCCCACCCTTGCCCTCCCCTTGAAGGAGGGAATTTGAATGCAATGTTTTCAATAAGTTGATGTACTTTTCCGGTGAAAATAAAATTTGTGCCAACAATATAAATATCTTGAATGATGGCTTTTCTAGGGCTAAACGTTCCGGACGCCACAAAGTGCGGCACTGCATTTCATTCCTCTTTGTAACGGCTCAGTGTCAGGGATGTTTCACCCCTGAAGACAGCTTTGACGGATTTTTCACCAACATCTTCCAACATTTGCGCAGCAGAAAGTGAAGCAGCGCCGTGAAAACAATGGTGGTAAGCGTAGCCCCGACCGGCAGATCGATTGCTTTTATCAGATAATAGAAGGAAATTCCAATAACAAGGGAAGCAGTGGCTACGCCGTCAGCCCTTAGCTTGCGGTTGTCCTGTCTCACAACAAAGTAATCTACGAGCAGGATCGCAATCAGCGGCGAAAAAACCGAGCCCAGCAGGTAGAGAAAATCGGTATAACGGGACATCGGAAAGATCAGGGCGACCAGTGTGCCGACCAAGGCAAAAAGAAGCGCCGCAACCCGATCGCTGATTTTGGGAAAGATATTGAGCAGCGATATCCCCGCGGAATAGACGTCAAGAAAGGTCGTCGTCACCGTGGAAAGCCCGATGATCGCCAGGGCCGTCAATCCCAGGTTAGCGGCCAGCATGATCCTCGTCGGATCCGGCGAACCAAAGAGCAACGCTCCCGCCAGCCCGATGAAGTACATCCAGCAACTCCCGATGAAGTAGCCCAGAAACGGGGCAGTCAGCGCCCCCTTTTTGGTCTTTGCCAGCGAAGTATAATCGGAGATTAAGGGAAACCAGCTAAGCGGCATGATGATTGAAAGCTCAAAACCCATTCCGAAAGCCCCCTTCCCTGTCGCCGCCCCCATCGTGCCGGCCGGACTGGTGCAAATCACCACGCTCATCACAATCGTCAAAATGAGAAGCAGCGAGGCGGCGACGGTGTTGATCACCTTGAATCCCCTGACCCCCCAGAATACCCAAAGCCCGACCAGGGCACCGATCGCGAACGACATGACGACCGGATGGTCGAAATGCCAGAGGGAAGCGGCAATGCTGCTCATCGCAGTCCCTCCTTCGATGATCATGATCGCCGTCCAGCCGACAAGCTGCAGGATATTGATGGCCGAAATCAGGTATGATCCCTGTTTGCCGAACGAGATCCGCGTCGAGGCAATGGCCGGAAGCCGCTCCCGGAAACCGATCAGACCTGCCAGCGCCAAAAGCACTGTCCCGACCAGGTGACCAAGCAGTATCGCCAGGATGCCCCGCTTCCACCCCAATTCCGCAAGATATCCCCCCGTCAGCATCTCGGCCACGGAAACAGCCGCCCCGAACCAGAGAAAAAACAGACTCACGCCTGTCAAACCGCCCTTCTCTTTCATGATTTACCCTCATTTTCCTGACTTTTCCAATTCTCCGGCGGCTTCGCATCGCCATTTGCGAAAAGCGGCGCCAGATGGTTGGTCGGTCCGTGCCCCTTGCCTATCCGCCAGGCATGCCGAATCGCCTCGGAGATGTAGCGTTTTGCCTTTTCCACCGCTGACGGCACATCCATACCCTGGGCCAATAATGTTGTTATCGCCGCCGAGAAGGTGCAGCCGGTGCCGTGGGTGTCCTGTGTGGCAAAGCGGGGGGAACTGAAAATTCTGCACCCTTCCGAGTCGCAAAGCAGATCCGCCGCCTCGCCGTCCAGATGTCCGCCCTTCATAATCACATATTTCGGCCCCAGTGTGCGGATAATCTGCGCAGCCTCCTTCATGCCGGAGAGATTATTGATTTTGATGCCGGACAGAACCTCCGCCTCCGGAATATTCGGGGTAAGAATCAGGGCAAGCGGGAGGAGTTCCGTCACGAGCGTTGCCATGGCCTCTTCGCGAATAAGCGCCGCCCCCCCCTTGGCAATCATTACGGGATCGACTACGAGTTTTTCTATCCCGTACTGCCGTATTTTGGCAGCCACAATTCTGATTATGCCGGAGGTGGACAACATCCCGGTTTTTGCCGCGTCAATCCCGATATCGGTCGCCACCGCATCGAACTGGGCGGCGACAAATTCCGGCGGGACTTCCTGAATCGCCGTAACGCCGAGGGTATTCTGGGCGGTAAGCGCCGTGACAACGCTCATCCCGAATCCCCCCAGCACCGTAATCGTCTTTAAATCCGCCTGGATGCCCGCTCCGCCCCCGGAATCGGAACCGGCTACCGTCAGCACCCTTTTTGGTACATTAACAACAAGCTCCGTTCTCATCTCTCCTCCCCTTCCGGAAAAACGTCCGGCTGGAAATACCTGATCGCCAAAAGCAGCCCCGAACCGATCTCTATTAATCCCCGGTTTTCTATAAGCCGGTTACTGACGCCGTAAGGATAACCCATCTCCATTTCACTGTTTTTTAAAGGATATTCAAAACCGCTAAGTGCAACCCCGGTTACCTTGGGGGTGACGGGCAAAAGGGAAACGGTTTGGCCTTTTTCCCCTTCCAGAACCGCCTCACGAGCGATCATGAAAACCTCGCACCACTGATCGACCAGTTTGATCAGAACTGCCTGCTTCAGCCCACGGGAAAGAAGAGAGAGATTCGCCAGCGTATGGTCGAGCCGCTTCCCCAGGGCACCCCAGATCCACACCTCGCGAGGTTCGAGCGCGAGGGCTTCCTGGAGCGCCAGTTCCGTATCCGTCTCGTTCTTTCTTCGCGCATGCCGCACAATTCGGCATCCCAATTCTTCATAACGGCGGAGAGTTCCAAGGTCTATGGAATCCATGTCGCCCACCACAAGATCGGGAATCCGCCCGACCATTTCGAGATGACGGGCGCCTCCGTCGGCGCAAATAACCGCCTCCGGCACTTTTTCCGCAAGCTTAAGCCGGAAAAATTCGCGTCCGCCGAGCTCCCCGCCGGTGATGATAAAGATTATCTTTCCGGCTTTCACAACATCTTGCGATTCAGCCATATCCGCTGTTCCTCTCCGGGTTTATCATTCTTCTTTTTACGGGGCGCAATCGTAAAAGTCGCCTGTAAAACAAAGAAAGCCGCACCCCCAATCAAGGATACGGCCACAAAACGCGACAGGAAAAACCTATAATTCCCTACGCTGGCATTACCCAGATCAGGTTCAACGGGTATTATCTCAGCCTTAACCAGGCACCCCTTGCTTTAATCGTTGTTTTTCTACCGCATAAATCTTCCTTTGGCAAACTTTTTTTCAAAAGGCAAAAAGCTGCCTGGTATTCCGTTCCGTCGCCGCCTCCAGTTCCTCAATCGTAATTCCCCTGATTTCCGCAACCCTCTGCGCCGTCTCGACTACGAAGGCGGGTTCGTTGCGCTTTCCCCGGAAGGGCTCCGGGGCAAGATACGGGGAGTCCGTCTCTACCAGGAGCGCATCCGCAGGCAAATATCTTGCAACTTCCCGCAGTTCTTCAGATTTTTTATAGGTAACAGGGCCGGCAATAGACAGATAAAACCCCAGGTCAAGGCACTTTTTCGCCATTCTCCGGTCTCCGGAGAAGCAGTGCAGCACCCCGCGCAGCCGCCCCTTTCTCTGCCCGAGAAATTCAAGAGTCTCCGCATGCGCCTCCCGATCGTGAATAATAACAGGAAGCTCGAGCTCAATCGCCAGATCAAGCTGCTCGGCAAAGTGCTGAAATTGCAGTTCGCGGGGAGAGTGGTTATAGTAAAAATCAAGTCCGATCTCCCCGATGGCCACAACCTTATTCCTTTGGGCAAGAACCCGCAGGGAGTCATAAGTCGTTGCGTCAATGTCTTTCACCTCATGGGGATGAACCCCGACCGATGCATAAACAAGATCATAAATACCGATCATTTCCACCGCCTTGGCGCTGTCGGGAACGCTCGTTCCCACCACAATCACCGCGACAAGGCCGGCAGCTCTGGCTCTCTCCACAACATTATCCCGGTCTTCATTGAATTCATCCATCTCCAGATGCGCGTGGCTGTCGATCATTATTTTTATCCTCCAGGTTGCATTCATTTCAATGCATCTTCTTCCCCCAGAGCAGTGCCTCTTGTCAAGAGCGGATGCCGATACGAATTTTGTTGCAGACCTTCTTTTCCTATGTTATTTCTCCTGTGTTTTTGAAAATGTAATAAGAAAATATGATCCAATTTTATGACGAACGGCTTTTCCGTCTTATCTGGATCTTCTTCAACATGAGACGGATATATCAACAGATGGGCATCATGGAAAAAATACATTCCCTATCTCTCGAAAATAAAAACCTTCGCTACCGCCTCACCCTGATCTTTTCCTTCTTCTTTTTTGCCCCGTTCTTTGGCCTGTTATACTTCGGGCTGAAATATAATATGATTCAGGATGAATTTCTGCCGTTTTTCGTCGTCATGCTGTTAATATCGCTGCTCATCGGCTACGTTCTGATCCGTCGCGTCTTCGACCGCATCAGCGGCATTTACCGGCAGGCAAGCGATCTAACCAAGGGAATCGACACCCTTGACCATCCCTCTGCTAAAGACGAACTGAGCGGAATCCTTGATTCATTCCAGGTTGTCAATAACGAACTGAAAAACAGTTTCGGCGCCATGCAAAAACGGACCGCGCAGCTCTCAACGCTGAAAGAACTCTCCGATCTCTGCTATATCACGTTTGATAGTGGCGATCTGTTTTCGATTACCCTGGAAATGGCGATGAAACTGACAAAAGCCGATATTGGTTCCATTCTGCTTATCGAAGGAAAAGAACGCGACACACTGGTCGTGCGGGCCACTTACGGCATGCAGGACCATATCGGGATCGGGGACCGAATTGACTTTTCGACAAGCATTGCCAAATACGCCATAATCAACAAATCCCCCTTGCTCGTTGACGATATTGAGAAGGACGACCGTTTTGGCAGGGAAAACCGGCCGCAGTACGCGACAAAATCATTTCTATGCATGCCGCTTAAGGGCATGCAGGAGGTCTTTGGAGCCCTTACCCTCTCCCGGCGGGCGGAAAACATTCCCTTTTCCGCCGATGATGTCGAAGTTCTGACCCCCCTTATCAGCAATGCCGCCATCACCCATGACAATCTCCATCTCAGGGAGGATTACAAAAAAAGCCTTCAGCAATTAGAGGCTTATGCAGACGCTTTGGCGATTCTTGGCTCCAGTTTGCGCAATGGGGAACTGCTGCACGCCATTTTGAACCGAGTGCAGAAGGACATCCCCTTTGATATCGCGGCAATATTGGAAATACCGGAAGAAAATAGTGAGCAGACAGCAATTCTGGATGTTATATCCACGATTCCAACCGGGCTGTTTGCCGACTCGAGATGCAATTTTATCGGGTCTTCGTTAGAGGTGCCCCTGAAACAGGGAAACATTCTGTCGATAAACAACGCCATGGAGCTCAAACATCCCCTCGACCAGAACATTTTCAGCATTAATTCAGTAAAAGAAGCGGTGCTCGCACCCCTAAAAATCGGAGGAAGGGTAATCGGGATAGCCGTCTTTGGTTCCCTTGGCCCCGGCGCCATCGGCAAATACGAAAAACAGATCGGGGATGTCGCCTCCCTTCTTTCCATTGCCGTCGAAAAGAGTCACATTTACAGGTCGCTTTACAAACGTCATCAGGAAATGGATTCCATCCAGCAGATAGGCGGGATCCTTGCAGCGTCAACCTTCGACCAGCAGCAGGTCCTCAACCACACTATGGAGATGATCCGTACAACCATCAACGTGGAGGCGGGAAATCTTATGCTCCTGGAGGATAATGCACTGGTGTCAAAAATCGCTTTCAATGTTGATCCCTCCATTGACCTGAATATATTTCAGTCAATCCACACCCCCTTTGGTCTGGGAATTGCCGGTTACTCGGCAGCCCGCGGTGAATCGATTATCGTTCCCGATGCGCAAAAATCCCGACACTTCAGCCCCGAGATTGATCTGAAGATCGGTTTCCATACGCGCTCCGTGCTCTGCGTCCCGCTCATCTCCCGGGGACGGGTGCTGGGGGTAATCGAAACCATCAACAAGATCGACGGCGCTTTCAACGATGCTGACCTGCATTTGCTGCAGTCGATCGCCACCTCCGTCAGCATCGCCCTGGAAAATTCCCGGCTCTACCAGGAGACCCTCTCGATGGCTGAGCATGAAAGGGAAATTCGTAAGGTATTTCAAAGGTTTGTTCCCCACGAAATCGTTGATCAAATTATTTATAACGCCGCAGAGGGCAAACCGCTTCCGGAAGAGTTGAAAACGATCACCCTTCTAAACATCGACATTCGTAATTTTTCCAATCTTTCCAGGAAGATGGGTCCTCAGAGAACGGTCGCCATCTTAAATCGTTTTTTTGCCGAAATGGGCGAAATCATCTTCAGCCACAGCGGAATTGTCGATAAATACCTGGGTGACGGCTTTTTGGCCCTTTTCGGCGCCCCTGTTTCCAGTTTGACAGATGCCGAAAACGCCGTTCGGGCTGCCCTGGAAATGAAGGAACGTTTCCTCTCCATTAACAGCTTTTTGGTCAGTGAAACAGGTTTTCCGCTGTCGATGGGGATCAGCATCCATACGGGCGAGGCGGTCGTCGGCAACATCGGCTTCGACAAAAAAATGGATTACACCGTCATTGGCGACTCGGTGAATGCGGTTTTCCGCCTGCAGTATCTGACCAAAACCATGCCCAACGGCATTCTGATCAGTGAAAAAACTCTGCGGGCGGTCGTATCGCCGGCACTGGACGTCCAGGAAATGGGCAGATGCGATCTCGGCAGCACTCTCGGAGAACTTGCCATTTACGAACTGCTCGGTTTTAAATAACACATCTCTCCCCATAGAAGCCCCGAAAAATGAAAAAACCTTTCTTTACGTCCGTGATTATCGGCTCTCTATCAATTGCCTCTGTCGCTTTTGCCGATCCCATCGGCGGAGGCGATCTGACCTTTAAGCCCTGGGAAGCGCTACCGGTAGTCTTCAGCCATTATCAACATGTGAAAAAATGGGGGCTTAAATGCAGCAACTGTCACTACCAGTTTTTCCAAATGGCCCAAGGTTCGTACAAAATGAATATGGAGAAAATCACCAAAGGTGAATTCTGCGGGAGATGCCACAATGGGCAGACGTCATTTGACGTGCGGGACTCCAGGAATTGTTCCCGCTGTCATCGTCCATCTCCATCCGGCGAGCGGAAATGACTCGCCTGACTTCCCCCCGAGGCGCTGAAAAGACCGGGAATGATTTTTATTGATGCCGAGGCTTATGAAGACTATTGAATCTCTCTATGACCTGCTATCGCACATTCCCCTCGTTTACCCGATCTATTTTTTTTACGGCGCCGCCTTCCTTTTTCTGGGCATTTCCATTTTGGGCAAGGACTTAAAGGCAAGCGATCTGCGCCTCTCCGACAGCCTGTGGATGCTGGGAACTTTTGGATTCATCCACGGCTTCCATGAATGGCTTCAACTTCTTCCCCTAATCCAGGGGGAACACATGACGCTTCAGGAAATCTACCTGATCAAGTTGATATTGTTCTCTACTCTTGTCCTCTCCTTTTCGTTTCTGTTGCAGTTCGGCCTGTCGCTGATCAGCGCCTTGGATAAAAAGCAACTAAGATGGATAAAGGGGCTACCCTCTGCGCTATCCCTCTTGTGGGCTGTTATTCTCTGGAGGAACGGAAGGCCCAACGATCTGTTTTCGTTATGGCAGGTGGAAATAGGCGTTCGCTACACCATCGGGCTCATGGGCGGGCTCGTAACCGGCTACGGACTCATCCGATACTCTCACGAAATTAAAAGCATGAGCGAACCCGTTGCAACCTAAATTCCCGACAAAATTATAACAAGGATCGTGCAAAGACATTATAAATCAAGGGTAAAGGCAATTTTTGCTTGACTTTTCTACCCCTTCATTGGTACAATTATACCAATGAAGGAGGTATTTATATGTCGCTTGTCAATGTGAAGAACAAGAACAATGGCGTTACATACGTTTACGAATCATCCGGGTACTGGGACAAAAATAAGCAACAGGCCAGGAATAAACGAAATTGCATCGGCAAGCTTGACCCGGTAACCGGCGAGTTCGTCCCCTCCAAACGCCTTGATCCCCGGCAGGCGGCGGTCCGGGATCCCGCGGTCACCGCATCGGCGCAGGTCGTCGGCCCAGCGGTGGTGTTGGA
>JAHYJE010000018.1 GCA_019429105.1 Syntrophobacterales bacterium | reverse complement strand
TTCTGAGTGTAACCCTTTTCGAGAAAACGCCAATTTATCAAGCACTTTCAAATGTCATCTACACAAACCAGGAGGACCATCCCAGCAACCAGTTGAATCTATTCGATTAACGTTGGGACAGCAGTGATGGTTTTTATAATTTAATTAGTGTCCTGTTCTATCTTCTTCTCCACCTATAGCAGTGTTAGCAGACCAATCCTGACATAGTGTTCATGGCATGAAATTTTTAATGTGCGGGCCTTATATGCCTGCGTTTTTTTGATGTCAAGGGAATATCCTGCTTCTGTTATAATATTTCCCAATATTTATAATCGTATATGGCTTTGTGTCGAAAGCTCCGGCAACAATTATGAGCCGTGAGTTCGAAGAACCCTTTTGTTATTTGCAAGTATTTGACAAGTCAAAAGAAAAAGCAAATGTTACCGTAGCTGGAACGATCAGTTGGCAAAGGAGAGCACCCGCAATATCAACTACTGCTCCGAAGTCGGGGTTGCTATCACCTTCGGCAAAGAAATCATCCGCACCCAGGGCGGCTGTATCCACGCCACCCTCCTCTGGTCTCCCATGTTGTCACCGATAATGCTAAAGTGTACCAAAAATGGTAACGAAAAGTGTACCACCCGGAGTTTGAGTTGAAGTGGTATGATCCCCTGTGAAAGGGGGGTGATACCGATGATCTCCGCGGAAAAATTTATGAACATATTTGCGATGAAAAAGATTCAGGTGTCAATCAAGCAGGCCGATTACCAGACCGTCAGGAAATATTGGAATAAACTGAAAGAACGCTTAAAAAAAGAAGGCAGCGAGTCGGTGATAAAATGTCACCGACTGAAACTGAAAACGGTGGACGGGGAAAATTACCTTACCGATTTTGAAAGGGAGCCAGTTGGTGATCGGCGCAATGGAGCCATTAGGCAGGCGGCCGCATAAAGCTTTTTGTTAAACTCTTTTCCAAAATGATATGCATCTTAGAAAATGATTGACTAAGATGTACATGAAGTGTATGGTCATCGCATGGATATAACAACAGTTCTCCAACTGAATGAAGCTGCCCTGGCGCAAGGAAAGGCCCTTCAGCGCACAAGGTTTGTTTATCAGAGCATTCTTGAAGATACGGGCAAACATCAGATAGCTCTTGTCGGGCCTCGTGGTTCAGGGAAAACAGTAATTCTGAAGCAGCTTCTGGCTCATTTCCCCGATACCGCCTGCTATCTCTCGCTGGATTCTGTGGAGATTGACGGCCTCTTTCAGACCATTCAAAGCCTCAATGAGAAGTACAAATTCACTCTCTTCCTCGTTGATGAAATTCATCATGAGAAACAGTACGCACGGGATTTGAAAAAAGCATACGACTTCCTGAATTTGCGCATCGTTTTTTCCAGCTCTGTCGCGCTGTCGCTACAGGAAACCGCCTACGATCTATCGAGAAGGGTAAAACTGGTCGCCATCAACCCTTTCAGTTTCCGGGAGTACCTTTATTTCACCAAGGAACTTGCACTGCCCACACTTTCTATAGCTCAGCTTCTAGGGCGGCAATGGAATGCAGCCCATATTCGCCAGGAGATTCATTTCGATAACTTTATCAAAGGCGGGCTGTTCCCCTTTGCCCTTGAAGAGCCGGACATTTTACCGCTCCTGGGAAACACTCTGGACAAAATCATTACCAGTGACATTCCACTGATCGGCAGGCTTCTGACAGACGAAATCCCCATTTTGCACAGGCTGATGCGCTTTATCGGTTCTTCGCCGCCCGATGGCATCAATTATTCATCGCTCTCGAATAACTTGAAGATCACCAAATACAAGGCAGAACAGTATGTGCACCTTCTTGAACAGGCATTTGTGTTGAAATGCGTTCTGCCTGCCGGGACAAATGTCATGAAGGAGCCGAAGATCCTGATGCGCCTACCCTATCGGCTTCTGTTTCAATCCTATGAAACCGCAATCGGAGCTCTCAGGGAAGAATTTTTCGCTGAAATGATGATAGCCAAAGGCATTTCATTCAACTATCTGAAATCGACCAGGGGAGCCAAAACCCCTGATTATCTGGTGCAGGTTGATACTGAATCGTATGTCATCGAAATCGGCGGACCGGGCAAGGGGCGTGAGCAGTTCAAGGGATTCGAGGGCAAGAAAAATCTGATTCTTGCTCAAGGCAACGAAATCGCAGGAATCAAGCGACCTCTTTTCCTGATAGGTTTTTAATCTCATAATAATCGGGGACAGCCACACTATTAGGCGAGGCGCCTGATCTCCGAATCCAGGCGATTCATTACCGAATCGTGTCAGAAGGCGGCTCATAACTCGCTGCAGGTTCTCGGGGGGATTGGCTATATGAATGTCTTTCCGGTGGAGCGGATTTTTCGCGATATCCGGCTGGCGACGATCTGGACCGGCACAAGCGAGGCCATGTCGATGATTGTCGCCCACGAGGCAATTGCAAAACTCCCCATTCTTGTCATTCCCGCAACGATTCTGAGCGGGAATCTGGTTCTAACTGCTTGAAAAAACCATATTCCCGATAGAGACATTCGGGAATGACAAATGGTTTTGCAATTGGCTCCCACGAATGGTACTAAGGAAGCGGGAAAAAACCGGGAAAACCCCTAACAGGCGCGATTATGAGGCGGATGCCGCCGAGGCGTTCGCCGCGGACGAAAAAATCTACGAATAGCCTTCTTCCCCGGACGGCGACGATTTGAGCCCCTCGCTTATCCTGGCCTGATTTGTTGAAGGGCTCCTGCCTGCAGAAAGGCAGGGCAAAAACGCCCGCCCCCTCCGGCAACGCCCGTCGTCGCTCAAACCTTGACGTGCAGAATCGGCAGGCCCAAATGCTGGCGCCTGGTTTCGCCGTAAAACCGCGTTTGCTCCCTGACTGTCGGCGCCCCCCTTTTTCCAGCGCCCCGGGTCTCGATGGCATGGGTGCCGCCCAAATGCAGCGTATGTTTCCCGTATTTACTGCCGAGTTCATCGATGGCGGCATAAACGGCCCTGATCTTCTCCGCCTGGACGGGATCTTCAAAGAGGTCATACTGCCTGACCGTGTCGGGAACGAGATTCAGAAGCACAATCCCTGTGGCCCGGTAAAGCTCACCTTTCCTGAATGAATCCAGAAACGCCTCGTGCAGAAGAGCGGATAGATCCAGTGGCCGGCTGGACGGGCGGGTGAGCTTGATTTCGCAGGCAGCGCTCTCGAAGTTCTGCTTTTTCAGTATGGAAACGATCTTTTGCGGCGCCAGTTGGTAGCGGCGGGCCTTGATGCAGGCCGATTCCAGATTTCGCAGCAGATGGGCAAAGAGGTAGTCCGGGTCGCTGGTCGCGGGGGCAAAGGTCTTCATCTTGCTGATCGAGGCATAGGCGCTCTTTTCCTCCGTCGTGACGGGATAGACCGACTCTCCCCGAAGCTCCTGCCAGGTCTCGACGCCCGGCTTCGTGAATTTCTTCCTCACCACGGCCTCGGGCAACCGGACAAATTCCAGGGCCGTTTTGACCCCCAGCTTGCTCAGGTAACTTGTGGTCGCAGGCCCGATTCCCCAGACCTTCTCCACCGGCAGGTCTAGCAGATAAGCGGCAATCTCCCGGCCCGGGATAAGGGTCAGGCCGTTCGGCTTCCGGTGTTTGGAGGCCACCTTGGCCAGTACCTTGGTGATGCTCAACCCCACCGTGACGGTCAGCCCCAGTTCCCGATCGATCTCCTTCTTCATGTTGGCCGCAATCACTTCGTAAGAAGAGTGCAGTGCCCGCCGCATTCCCGTAATATCGGCAAAAGCCTCGTCAATGGAGTACTCTTCCACCTGATCGGTAAAGCGCCGCATGATGCTGAACATCCGCCGCGAGAACAGGCTGTAGGTCTCGTAATCGGAAGGCAGCACGATCAGGCCGGGGCAGATATTCCTCGCCTCGTGCAGCGGCACGCCCCGTTTGACGCCGATCTTTTTGGCGGCATAGCTGGCGCAGGCCACGATGCCCCGTTCGCCGCCCGTGATCAGCGGCTTCCCCTTGAGCTCCGGATGGATCGCCTCCTCGCAGGACGTAAAGAAGGCGTCGCCATCGATGTGGACAATGGCCCGGGGCCAGGAATGGAGGCAAAACAGGGTTTCGTTCATGACAAGAAGGCTACCTTTTATATTTGCGGATCACGGCGGTGACGATGCCGTTCATAGAATCGCCGCTGACCTTCAGCAAAAAAAATGATTCCGACCGTGCGATCAGATATCCCTCAATGGACAGGACATCGCAGAGGGCCTCATCCTCAGGCGAGGGGAACCCATCCTGCACCCCGCCCACCCGGGGAAGCCTTCGGCAATTCCCGGAAAATGCGATGCGGCTTTGCGCTCTTTCAATTGAATGATTCTCTTGCATGGCTGATATATATAGAACAGTCGTTCTATTGTCAAGGGGTGTCGTCATTTTTAAAATGCGGAACAAAATGTAAAGGAAGAGGGGTGCAGCGTTGCACGTTATTTGGACAATTATTTTTTGATTGGCCTGCATTTGAACGAGGATAGATTGAATTGATGGACTTTCCGTCCTGGCCGACTTCCTGATCGCCGTCCAACTTTTTCCAACGGGCGGTTAATGGAACAAAGAAATCTGATCTCAAGGTCCGCCTAACGAAAAAAATGAGTGGCGGCGGCCAAGGATTTTGCCGCGAAGCGCCACCGCCCGCTTCCCGCCGTCCTCTCAAGCGTCCGGTTCGGCGGGTTTTGTCGTTATTCTTAGAAGAAAATAAATCCCCTTTTCTCCCTTCAAGGATCAAGGGCTTCTATCCGTCAAAGAGCTGTGGGTGAGCTGGTCTGGCAAAAAAGGACAGTGACATAAGTGGTAAAGCTGCTCCATAATGGAGGCAAGGAGGAGCAGCAAATGAGCAAGAGACCAAGAAGGAATCACGCACCGGCATTTAAGGCAGAAGTGGCGCTGGAGGCACTAAAAGGCGAGCAGACGCTCGTTGAACTTTCGCAGCGCTACCAGGTTGGTCAATTTTCGGTTGACATTCCCACTTAAAAGCCGCATCGTGATTCTTTCGCATGTTCTCTGCCATCTTTACCCTCCTCATTCGGTCTGTGGCAACCTAACATGCACCTTATTACCCTGTCCAGTTTTCGGGGAGTGTTATACTTTACCTTTGCCCCCGAATGTTGTTTTTTTTCATTTGTCCGCCGACGAGCTCCTGTTTCATCCTCAACAGATCGGAGCTGGACTGGTTTGCATCGATCATCGCCATTGGCGCGCCATGAAAGCCCTGTTCTGCCATCAACTTCAGCGCCGCGTTAATAATTTCCCTGCGTTTGTCGGAAGTTTTCAGATTCATCTCCTCACGTATGAGTGAACGTTCATTTATTAAGATGTGCTGATACCCCGTTCAAAAATGCTTGTCAATGGTATTTTTCAATTCAGCTCAACTGGCCTGCAGATATTCCTCGAAGCCCATCGCCCGGTCAATTAACCCGTCGGGGGTAATCTCGACGATGCGGTTGGCGACGGTGGAGACCAGCTCGTAGTCGCGGGAAGCCATTAGGATTACCTCCGGAAAGGCAACGAGACTGTTGTTCAGGGCCGTGAGCGATTCCAGATCGAGGTGATTGGTGGGCTCGTCAAGAATCAGGGCATTGGCGCCGGTCAGCATCATCCGGGAGAGCATGCAGCGCACCTGTTCCCCGCCGGAAAGCACGCTGGTTTTCTTTAGCGCCTCTTCGCCGGAAAAGAGCATCCTCCCGAGGAAACCCCGGGCGAAGCTCTCTCCATCGCAAGGGGGAAACTGACAGAGCCAGTCCACCAGAGTCAGATTGCCCCGGAAATAGGCGCTGTTTTCCTTCGGAAAATAGGCTGGGGTAATCGTTGTTCCCCAGCGGAAACTTCCCCTGTCCGGGGTTATCTCCCCGGCGAGTATCTGGAAGAGGGTAGTCTTGGCCAGGCCATCGCCCCCGACAAAGGCGATCTTGTCCCCTTTGCGCAGGGTGAGGTTCAGGTTGTTTAACACGGAAACCCCCTGAACATCCTTGCCGAGCCCGGTGATCTCGAGGATGGTGTTTCCGCAGGGGCGCTCCGGTTTAAACTGGATAAACGGATACTTGCGCGAGGAAACCGGCAGATCTTCGATGGTCAGTTTTTCAAGGAGTTTTTTCCGGGAGGTGGCCTGCTTCGATTTGGAGGCGTTGGCGCTGAAGCGCTGGATAAAGGCCTTCAATTCATCCGCCTTTTCCGTGGCCTTGCGGTTTTCGTTTTGCTTCTGTTGGACGATCATCTGGCTTGCCTGGTACCAGAAGTCGTAATTGCCCGCATACACGCGGATTTTCCCGAAATCGATATCGGCAATGTGCGTGCAGATCTGGTTCAGAAAATGGCGGTCGTGGGAGACAACAATGACGGTGTTGCGGAAGCGGGAGAGAAAATCCTCCAACCAGGCGATGGAACTAAGGTCCAGGTGGTTTGTCGGTTCGTCGAGCAAAAGGACGTCCGGATTGCCGTAGAGGGCCCGGGCGAGCAGCACGCGCACCTTGTTGCCTCCGTCGAGTTCCGTCATTTTCCGGGAACAGAGCGCTTCGGGGATGCCCAGCCCGTTTAGCAGCACCGCCGCATCGGTTTCAGCTTCGTAACCGTTCATTTCGGCGAATTCCGCCTCCAATTCCGCGGCGACAACCCCGTCCGCCTCTGAAAAATCGGGCTTGGCGTAGATCGCCTCGCGCGCGGCCATCACTTCGTAGAGCCTTTTATGCCCCATGATGACTACGTCGATGACCGTTTCTTCATCAAAGGCAAACTGGTCCTGGCTGAGCACCGAGATCCTTTCCCGGGAACCGACGGATATCTCGCCCGTGTCCTGCTCCACGTCGCCGGCGAGAATCTTCAGAAAGGTGGATTTCCCCGAGCCGTTGGCGCCGATGACGCCGTAGCAGTTGCCCGGCGTGAACTTGATATTTACCTCTTTGAACAGCGTCTTTTTGCCGTAGGCAAGGGTGACATTGGATACGTTTATCATTTTTTCATTCCTCTTTGGTTGCTCCTGCTCAATTGCCCTAAATAAAAAACCACAGGGTCGAGCCCCGTGGTTTTAAGGTCGAGGACCTCATACAACAAAGCTGGCCTTAAGGCAACGGTTATTTTGCAAATTAATAACAAACTGAGGCAATTGCAAAACTCTCACATTCTGTCATTCCCGCAATGATTTTAAGCGGGAATCTGGTTCTAACTGCTTGAAAAACCGTATTCCCGATAGAAGCATTGTGTACATTAAGCTCCGCTTTCGGGAATGACAAATAGTTTTGCAATTGGCTCAAACTGAAAGATTCAAAGTGAGTTAGCCGATAGGGCTTGTTTTTCATTATCGATGGATGTATCAGTCTAAAAACGCATTTTTATTTGGTTGGGTCTGAGATGATAATGCTTCACTCTTTTTTGCCGGTTGCCGACGGCGCTGCCCAGGCGCTTGTGCTGGGAAGCATGCCGGGCCGGGCGTCCCTTGCCGCCGGCCAGTACTACGCCCACCCCCGCAACCATTTCTGGCCGATCATGGGGGAACTCTTCGGCGCTATTCCGGATCTTTCCTATCAAGAGCGGTTGAGCATTCTGAAATTCAACGGAATCGCCCTGTGGGATGTGCTTGCGTCCTGCACGCGGGAAAGCAGCCTTGACGCAGGCATCGCCAAAGATTCAGAAATTGTTAATGATTTTGAATTATTTTTTGCTCAATATCCTCAGATAACTGCGGTTTTCTTTAACGGCAGGAAGGCCGAGCTGACCTTTTTAAAGCGGGTCAAACCACTGTTGAAGTCCCGGGCGTTGGCCTGCCATCTGCTGCCTTCGACCAGCCCGGCCTATGCGGCAATTTCGTACGAGCGCAAGCTGGAAGCCTGGAGGATTCTGGCCCGGTCATGTTATTTCGCAACGTCTTACGGGATATGCCGTTCGGTAACAGCTCGATTAATTTCTGCTTAATCTTTAACCCATCCCCACCCCGGCCCTCCCCTTGAAGGTGAGGGAGTGCGTTGTGACCGCAGGGGGGAGGGAGCGCAAATGCTGCCGATGTTTCCGCCTTTCGGGGTGGGAGAGTGCGTCAAACACTTTTCGACTACCCACTACAAACAACTTGAAACCATAAACATTATTGATTCCGCTTACGGGGGCGGTTCGAGATCAGCGGTGCAGATGCGGGAGCATTGTTTTTTCGACAGACTTCCGCTGCGCCTCGAATTCCGCTTCATTTTCCGCCGGCGCCAGATGAATCATCTCATCGAACCGGATCGTCACCCGGGAGAAGGGCTTCGGGAGAAAAAAGCGGTCCCAACTGTTGAAATGCCAGGCCCGGTCGGCAAAGACGTAAAAGGGGACAATCACCGCGTCGGCGTATTGGGCGATGGCGATCAATCCGTTTTTGACGACTCCGGCCGGCCCCTGCGGTCCGTCAACGATGTGGGCGGCCAGGCCCGTTTCTTTAAGCTTATTGACAATTTCCTTCATCGCCTCCCGTCCGCCCCGGGAAGAGGAGCCGCGGACGGGCGTCCAGCCGCTGCGGAGGGCCACCCCGGCGATGATTTCCCCGTCCTTGCTTTTGGAGATCATCAAGCTCGGTTGCAGGGTGCGATAGTTCTGAAAATGACGGATGGCCCCGAAAAACTGTTGATGCCAGGCGCACAAAAGAACGCGCCCGCCCTGTTCGAGGTGTTTCTGCCACGGGGATTCGTTTTCAACCTTCAGCCGCAGCGTGCCCGAATAGAGGCGGATAAAATGGTATAAAAAACCGATAAAAGGCTGTGAAGTCAGAATGATGTCGATCTTCTTCGCCATTTCAGCCCTTTTTTCTCATTACATTGCCAAGCGCAGTCAAAGCCCTGTCGATTGCATCCCGGTCGATGCCGTAGTGGGTGACCATCCGGAAGCGAGAGGGGCCGGTGTGCAGCAGCCTGACGCCGTTTGCCGCCAGTTGAGCCATTAATTCCTCATCGGTGAAATTTTGAGCAAGAAGGTCGAGATAGACAATGTTGGTCTGTACCCGCGCCGGTTCCGCGGCCAGCCCCGGAATGTTCACGATTCCCTCTGCAAGAATGCGTGCATTTTCATGGTCTTCGGACAGACGAGCGACCATTGTTTCCAGGGCGACAATTCCGGCCGCGGCGATAATCCCCGCCTGGCGCATCCCGCCGCCCACCATTTTTCTGATCCGCCTTGCCCGTGCGATAAAATCCTTGCCGCCGCAGATAAGCGAGCCTACCGGTGCGGATAATCCCTTGGAAAGGCAGACATTGACCGAGTCAACCCCTTTCGTCAGTTCCCGGACATCTATGTCGAGGGCGCAGGCCGCATTGAAGATGCGCGAGCCATCAAGGTGAACATGAAGGCCGCGGCTGCGGGCCAGGGCGACAACGGAGGCCGTGTATTGCGGCGTCAAGGCGGCACCGTAGCAGCGGTTGTGGGTGTTTTCCAAGCAGATCAGGCGGGTATGGGGAAAATGGATGTTCTCGGCGCGGATGGCTTTTTCGATATCCTCGAGCCTGAGTGTTCCGTCGGGCTGATTGGGCAGGGTATGGGGAAAAACGCCGCCGAGCGCGGATATGCCGCCCGCCTCGTTCAGAAAAATATGAGAGATGTCGCCGAGGATGATCTCCTCGCCGCGGGCGCAGTGGGCAAGTACGGAGACCAGGTTTCCCATTGTACCGCTGGCGACCAAAAGGGCGTCTTCCATCCCGAGACGTTTGGCCGCCAGATCCTGAAGTTTGTTCACCGTTCGATCCTCGGTGAAAACATCGTCGCCCAGATCGGCATCAAAGATCGCCTTGCGCATTTCCGTTGTCGGCAGCGTTACCGTATCGCTCCTTAAATCAACATAATTCATAATCAAGACCTCTTGTTTAATAAAAACTCTATCCGGGCGGAGCTTTTTGAGATGCTGTTCAATGGGGCTGGCCATAACATTTACGTGCATTTTAAGCAATAATCAACTTCATAAAAATCTCTGGACTATCCAGAATAAGCCCATGCCGGCAAGAACCGTTGCTGCCAGCGATCTGGTTTTGACGGCGACAAAAAGGGTAGGAAGCGCCAGGAGAAACTCCGGGGTCAAGGCATCCAAATGCCTTGGTTCGCCGAGCGTCAGGATGGACGGGAGGATAAGCGCGCTGAGGATTGCTGCGGGAATGAAATCGAGCCACTCGATAAACCAGGGCGGCAGCTTGCGGCGAGACAAAAGATAAAGCGGCGCCCAGCGGGGGATATACGTGACGGCGCCCATGCAGAGGATGATTATCAATATCTCGATGTTCATGACTTTTCACGCGCCTTTTTTCTTCTCCGGAGTATCAGGCCGATAGTCGCCGCGAAAAATGAGGCAAGGATAACATGGTAATTGCCCGGAACGAAAAGCGCAATGGCGACGGCAAGGATTCCTGAAAGCAGGGCTATTAGAGCTTGCAGCGAATCCCTGACCTGAAATACCAAAAGACAGATGAACATGGCTGTCAGCGCATAGTCAAGCCCCAACGCGCCATCCGGCACAAAGCTGCCTAACATGCTGCCGACAATCGTGCTTGCCACCCAGGCCAGGTTGCTTATCTGATTGACAACAAGCGCTGTCTGCCAGTTCCAGTTGCCTTGACGAAAAAGGGCGGAGTTCACTGCAAAGCTCTCGTCGGTAACGCCATAGGCGAAAAGCGCCGTCCGGGGGCCGCTCAATCCGCGCAGATGGAGCGATAAAGCCGAGCTCATCAGCAGATGGCGAAGATTGACGACAAATGTGGTGAGAACGATCGGCAATAATCCGGCGCCGCTGCCGATCATCGCGGCAGCGATAAACTGGGAGCTGCCGGCGTAAACAAAAAGCGACATCAAGCCGACCTCCAGCGGCTGGAGGCCCGCCTTCCGGGCAATTACGCCAAAGGCCAATCCGACCGCAATATAGCCAAGGCAGACGGGCCAGGCGGCGGCGAATCCTTTTCTGAAAGTGCTGAGCGAAAAATTTTTATCTGAAGAACCAGAATTCATATTCCCTGACACTCTCCACGTAATCGAGGTTTTTTATAAGTAAATTCACCGGTTCGATCCCATACTGAAGGATGATCTTTTGTGCTTCGACGATTCGCCTGTGGGCCTTGGTGTCCACTATAACTGACTGAAATAAAGTACGCCGGGGCTGAAGAAAAGCAAGAATGCCAACTGCGTCGCCTGCATACGTTGAAGGGTCTTGCTGCCGCATGGAGTTTTTCATATAAAAGAGCCAATTGCAAAACTATTTGTCATTCCCGAAAGCGGAGCTTAATGTACACAATACTTCTATCGGGAATACGGTTTTTCAAGCAGTTAGAACCAGATTATGAACATTAAACTTCGTTTTCCCGCTTAAAATCATTGCGGGAATGACAGAATGTGAGAGTTTTGCAATTGCCTCAAAAGAATGAATCTTGTCAACCGATATCTCTCAACTTGATCAATGTTCAATGGACAATCAACGCCTCCTGAGGTATGATCCCCAGTCATAGAGGCTTTATCATTCGAAGGTCCAAGGATCAGTGAGAGGGATTAACAATGGATTTTAGCTATCTTTTTCAACCAAAAACCATGGCGGTAATCGGCGTTTCACTGCAGAACGACCAAAATCCGGCCAACGTGATTTTCCGAAAAAACCTGCTGCGCTATCCGGTAAAGGTCTATCCGGTCAATCCCCGAGGGGGAGTCCTGCAGGGGGAGGCGGTTTTCAAACAAATATCCGATATTCCTGAAAGAATTGATTTGGCTGTAATTGCCGCCCGCGCCGAACAGGTGCCCGAGATTCTTTCTCGGTGCATCGAGGCCAAGGTGGGTGGCGCCGTGATCATCTCGGGAGGGTTTTCCGAAATCGGTCGCCATGACCTCCAGGAACAACTCGCGGTTCTGGCAAAAAAAGCCGATTTCCCCTTTGTCGGCCCGAATTGCCTTGGCATTTACGCCCCGGCCATCGTGGATACTTTCTTTTTGCCGATCGAGCGCATGATCAGGCCGGAGCCTGGGAATGTGGCGGTGGTAAGTCAGAGCGGGGGCATCCTGGTGGACGTCATGCTCAAATTCAAGGAAGAGGGGATAGGACTCTCCCTCGGGGTAAGTATCGGGAATAAGGCGCTGATCAGGGAAATCGATCTGCTGCGGTATCTCGAAAATGACCCGGCAACGAAGGTTATCGCCTTTTATGTCGAAGGCTTTGCCGAGGGAGAGGGGCGGGACTTTGTCCTTGCTGCGGCCGCCTGCGAGAAGCCGGTTATTATGATCAAATCCGGAAAGAGCCCCGGCGGGAGCAGAGCGGTTTCGAGCCATACCGCCTCCCTTGCCGGCGATTATGAGGTATTTTCTCAGGTAATGGCGCAAATGGGCGTAGTGGAGGCGAAAAATGAACTGGAGCTAATCTCCTTTTGTGAAGCTCTAAGCTGTTATCAAACGCCCATTGACGGCAAGGTCGCGATTGTTACCTGCAGCGGCGGGCATGGCGCCATCACCGTCGATGTCTGCGCGGCCCAGGGCCTGCAAGTGCCGCAGCTCGCTCCCCGGGAGCAGGAACTGCTCAAGGAAGGGATCTCCGACAGCATCAAGAACATCGCTTCGCTTTCCAACCCCATTGATTTGACGGGCAGCGGCGTGGACGAAGACTTTATCGCCGTGGCCAGTCATCTAAGCGCCATGCCGGAAATTGACTGCGTCTTGATGCTGCTTCTTCCCTACACCCCCGGAATCACCTCCGATCTGGGGGCGAGGCTGAGTTCCATTTTTCAAAAGGCGGGGAAGGCGCTAATCGCCTATGTGCCGCATGTGGAAAAATATGAGATGATGATCGAGGGATTTGAGCTCAATGGAGTTCCGGTGGCTCACTCGATTGAAGCGGCGGTGCTGATGGCCGCGGCGTTGAAGAGGTGCAAACCATGCTGAAAAATGAAATCAGGGAGATACTGGAGAAGTCCAAGGGCAGTGGGTGGGTGTTGGAACCGGATGCAAAGAATATCCTGCGTCTTTCGGGGATCGACGTTCCCCGTTTTACGATGGCCGCAAGCTTCGCAGAAGCAACCCGCTTTTGCCGGGGAAAGGGATATCCGGTTGCTGCAAAAGTCGTTTCGCCCGACATCATGCATAAATCCGATGCGGGAGGGGTTGTGATCGGAATCAATAATGACGATTCGCTTTTTGCGGCCTTCGAGCGGTTCCGCACGATGAAGGGCTTTACCGGGATGCTGGTTGAAGAAATGGTCTCCGGTCTGGAAATGATGGCCGGCGCCAAGGTTGATAGCCAGTTCGGCCCGGTCATTCTTTTCGGGATGGGGGGTACGGAAGTGGAGCTCTACAAGGATACGGGTATCCGGATGGCTCCCCTGCAAAAAAACGACGTTAATTCAATGATTAAATGTCTTAAAGCTCATCCCTTGCTGGAAGGTTACCGGGGCGCCCCGCCGGTCAACCGGGAGGCATTGACCCGGACGCTAATCGCGTTTTCCGGGCTGGTTATGGAGATTCATGAATTTATTGAATCCATTGACCTGAATCCGCTCTTTTGTTCCCCGGAGCGCTGCGTAGTAGGGGATGCACGCTTCGTGCTGAAGTAAAAACCGGACAAGGCAAATGGGGCGGCGGGGGAATCTTTCATCAGATGAAACTCTCATGGCGGCAAGCCGTCACAAAGCAGGATCAAAATGGAGGGACGCGCTCCGTCGCGTCCGGATCGGTTGCTTATGCACGCATTTTATGAACATTAAACTTGATGAACTCGCAAAAAGTCAATTTTCCCCTCCCCTGGCGGGAGGGGATGAAGGGGAGGGGGAAAGAACAGACGGCAATACAGTAGCTTATCACCCCCACCCTAACCCTCCCCCATCAAGGGGGAGGAAAGTTGGGACTTTTTACGAGGGCGTCAAACTTCATTTTCAAGTGAGAGAAGTGAAACGCAATATTATTCTTTTGATATTTTGCCTGCTGGTGTCGTCCTGCGGCAGCCAGGAAAAGGCGCCTCTTGCGGGACCAACTGCTTCGCAAGCTCCGGCCTATGGCGACATTATCGTTGAAGGTTCGATCGGCGACGCCTCCAATCTCATCCCGTTGCTTGCTTCCGATTCAACCTCCCACGAAATTGCCGGTCTCATCTACAACGGCCTTGTCAAGTACGACAAGGATTTAAGGGTTGTCGGTGATTTGGCCGAATCATGGGAGATATCCCCCGACGGGCTCGTCATAACCTTTCACCTGCGCCGGAAGGTTCGCTGGCACGACGGCGCCCCTTTCACCGCAGCGGATGTGCTTTACACCTACCAGGTTACCATCGATCCCCGTACGCCAACCGCTTATGCAGGCGACTTTCTGAAGGTGAAGAAGGCAGAAGTTATTGATGATTTTACATTCAGGGCGACGTACGACAAACCGTTTGCCCCCGCCTTGATGAGTTGGTCGATCGGCATCATGCCGCAGCATCTCCTGGACGGAAAAGATATCACCCGTTCCTCGCTCGGCCGCCACCCGGTCGGCACAGGGGGTTACAAATTCAAGGAGTGGGTCGGCGGCCAGAAAATCGTGCTTGTTGCCAATCGGGACTATTTCGAAGGCCGGCCCTATATCGACGGCTATATCCTGCGGATTATCCCGGATTCGGCAACGATGTTTCTGGAATTGCGGGCGGGCGGCATTGACCGGATGGGGCTGACCCCGCTTCAGTACAAAAGGCAGACGGAAAACAATCTTTTCAAAAAAAACTATCAAAAATATCTGTATCTTTCCAATTCATACACCTATCTGGGATACAACTTGAAAAACCCCCTTTTTGCCGACAAACGGGTTCGCCAGGCGCTTGCCTATGCGATAAACCGGCAGGAGATAATCGACGGTATTCTGCTGGGACTGGGTAAAATTGCCACCGGGCCGTTTAAGCCGGGGACCTGGGTATATAACCCGAAGGTGCGCGATTATCCGTACGATCCGCAAAAGGCGAAGGCGCTTCTGGCCGAGGCCGGTTGGCAGGATCGTAACGGCGACGGCATCCTGGATAAAGAGGGACGTCCTTTCGAGTTTGAAATAATTACGAACCAGGGAAACGAGGTGCGGGCCAAGACCGCAGAAATTATTCAGCAGCGTCTGGCCGAGGTCGGCATCAAGGCCAAGTTGAGGGTTATCGAGTGGGCCGCTTTTGTGAATGATTTCATCAACAAAAGGAAGTTTGACGCGACACTCCTCGGCTGGACGATTCCCCTGGATCCGGACATCTACGACGTCTGGCACTCCAGCAAGACGGGGCCGGAGGAACTGAATTTTATCTCGTACAAAAATCCCGAGGTTGATTCGCTAATCGAAAAGGCAAGGAGCACCTTCGACCAGCCCCTCCGAAAACGCTATTATGACAGAATCCAGGAGCTCCTCGCCGACGAACAGCCATACCTTTTCCTCTATGTGCCCGACGCCCTGCCGATCGTCAGCGCCCGCTTCCGCGGCATCGAAGTCGCCCCGCTCGGGATCGGCCACAATTTCATCAAATGGTACGCGCCGAAAACGGAACAGAAATTTGTCATGAAGGAGTAGTGAGATATTTGAATAAGTTGCTGTCTGTGATAAAGCATCCTCCGGCATAACCTGAATCGACTTCTGGAACTTGGCAGCATTACTCTACCGGAGGTTATGCAGTCTTTTGTAAATGCTATAAACCTTCAAAGCGTTCCGACACGCTATCCCGAAGATTTCACGCGACTTTCAAAGGAGCTCAACAGTAAAATAGCCTCAGAATATTTAAGACAGACAAAGAGGATCATCCTATGGTTAAAGAAAAATACACCGTATCTGAAATCAAAAAAATCATAAATAGCCTTGCAGAAATATTAATCGCAAATCGCATAGCGGTGGAGAAAATAATCCTTTACGGTTCATATGCGAAAGGAACTCCGCGGGCTCATTCCGACATTGATCTTGCCATCATATCCCCAGATTTTAAAGGTAAGAAGATGTTTGAGATACAAGCTACACTTGCCCGTTTGCTGGCTCAATACCTATCGGCCGCAGAAATGGTTGGATATTCTTCTGACGAGTTTCGGTCTGCATCCCCTGAGACCTTCATCGGTGAAATTAAACGAACTGGCAAGGTTCTCTATGCAGCTTGATATTCAATTCTTTTTTGAACCCTGCCTACTGATAATCCGTCAACGCAGTGCGTGACTTTTTTGGAGGGCACGTTGCCCTTGACCCTTGTTCAAACGAATACTCGATTGTGCATGCGAGGAGCTATGCATACGACCAGGAAGGGCGAATTGAATTTATGAAAATCTACCGTGGCTTGTGTGATGCTTGGGAGAGAAGACGGCAGCGGCCAACCGAGGAAGACGGAGATGGACAAAAGCGGTAATTCCCCCGAAAGTTTCTTTGATGTTTTTAGGGCCGTTTCCTATGATCAGTTCAAGGTAAAAATAGAAAGCGTCCGCAGGCAAAGAGGCGACCTGCGCCTTGCAAAAAAACAACGGGAGCAGGCGGTCCACGATGCTCAGGCGAAGGCTTCCAGTATCCGCAGTCCGGGAAAAAGAGAGTGGCTTTCGCGAGCGGCATCCGTATATGATGTCAATTTTATCGTCATGGCCAAGCCCGACTTCTGGCATTGGCTGGAAAAGGTCCACGCTTGTTCCCACCTCCATCTGGACCTGAAACCGGAAAGCCACGCTGTCGAACCCTTCTACAACTGCCGGTGGTGCGGCGCCACGGTGGCCTGCGCCTGCCGTTACCCGGACGGTCGACCGCTCACCGGCGCCTCCCATCACTGGGCGAGACGTGAAGCGACCAATAATGAACTCTTCCGACCAATCTTCGTTCGACCCGGCATCTGCTACCGATGCCGAGGAGATGAATCGCTGGCGGCAGCCTATCAACACGGGAAAGACCGCATCGAGCGGCTTTTGTGGCGGGAACTGCTTCAGGAAGAGATTGAGTTGCAGTGCGGCATGCAGCAACCGGATTACGAGTCCCTGGATCAGATCATCCGCGCGAGCTCCTGGAATGGGGGCCAGTGGAAATTCGCGTCCACCATACTTACCCAAGATGAAAGCGGCGTTATCCTACAGGTGCTTGAACGCGCCTTGCGCATCAAGAGGATATTGCGCAAAGCCGGAAGGCAGGAGACCATCAAAAGCACACTCATCGATTTCGTGAAGGCCTATTCCCACTTATGCAACAGCTTTAGCCCTCATGACATCGGCGACAACCTTTACGCCCTGGAAGACGATCTGGTCGATGACGGCGGGTTTCTTCGTGATTATGCCGATATGCCGTATACGCTGCATCTGCCTACCAGCCACGGGAATCCCGTCATGTGGCGGTCCTACGACCTGGAAAGGCATCCCGAAAAGGTGACGGCACTGCCCTATCCCTTTCAACTGGCGCTTCTCGCGCAATTCGTCGAGGAGGGCCCGCTGCCCATTCTGAGCGACACCCGGCGCATGGCGAAAGAGCGGCTGGTCCCCCTACTGGATGGATACAGCGCTGAATGCGATTTAGATTGGGCGATGAAGGGTGTACAGCACGCCGACACGGGTCTGTTTCTCAAGATGATCACTCAAGCATGGGAAAAAGACCGCACCGTTGTGGAAAAACGACGGGATGAAATCCGGCAAAATCTGGTAGAACATCGGATGCTTTGGGCCGTCTGGGAATATGACCGGTACGCTTCCGGAAATTACTCGGGCTTCGAAAACAGTGTTAAGAAGAACGCGGACCTCGGAAAATGGCTGCTTTCTGCAAGCGGCCCGCCCGACGTGAACACTCTCTTGAAGAGAGGAGAAGTCGTCACCAACGTCGTCGGCATGAAATACATACCCTGGGACGCCTATCTCGATCTTGACCGGTATATCGGCAAGGGCGGGTTCCATCTGCTCAGAGAGACAGACAACCAAGCCGACCCCAAGGCCATTACGGTATATTTGGAGGGATTCGGCAGAACAGGATATATCAAGCGCTCCCTCGCCGCCTTACTCGCACCGGCGATGGATCACGGGATGGAGATAGAGGCGGAGCTCTTTGCCCGGCATTATCCTTATTATGACCATGATATGACTCTGTACCTGCGTCTGAAACAGGCAGCGGCTCCGTTGAAGCCTCCCGACAGGTCGAAAAAGTATCGCAAACGTCCCCAGAAGAAACCGGAATTAGTTGTTGTCAGGAAGGAAACCGAACAAGAAAAGGCATTGAGCAAAGCCAAGCACAGTCTCGACGAGGCCCAGCACTGGTTGGAAGAGGATATTGGACATGAACGGATACCGGACAGTCTGCACACGGCAGTCATGTACGCCATGGAGTCGTGGTTCTTCGGCCAAGGAATTAAACCGGACATGGGCAATGGCTGGCACTCAATGAAAGCGCAGTTCATAAAACAGGCTCCGCATCAGCTCCGCTTCAGGGTTGAAAGCGCCTTGCGCAAGTCCGCTTCCCTCCAAGGGCATGTTGGCGGCGTCCTTGTCCGCTATGCCTTACAGGGCAACCCAAAGGCGGGAAGCCGACGATGGCGCTGGGAAGTTGCCGTCGTCATCAAGCAGATCGGTACGTTGATCCGGTTGACGGAAGAAACCATCTCCTGATTTTCTGTTCGATTTCGTTTCCTTTTATGCTTTCAGCTTACCCAAATTATAGTTATATTGTCGGGAATATTACAAGTCGTTGCCGCTAAATCCTCCCCTAGTCAAAACTTACCGGTTATCATAAACGGGTAATTTTATGTAGGCCTGTTTTGGTTGAATATCTGCCGATATTGTAAGCTTTTTGTCCTTCCGCAACCATGGCAATTGAAGCAGATTGCGGCAGCGGTTCGTTATGGCCGATGATTCCTATTAGTTCAGCAGTTAGTCTGGATGCGTCTTTCGTTTCGCATTCCCATACAATCGCCACGTTCCACCCTTGTCGCCGCAACTCTTTTACAGTTTCTCCGTCGCTTTTAATGGTGCGTGCAAACTTGGGAAGCCAATATTCCTGATGAGTGGCCGGCGTTGTTGCGCGATTGCACCCCGGATGTCGGTGCCAGAAGCACCCATGCACAAAGATCACGGTATTATGTTTGGGAAGGACGATGTCCGGTTTGCCCGGCAGATCGCTACGGTGGAGGCGAAACCGGAATCCAAGTTTTTGGAGGAGCGCGCGCACCCTCTTTTCAGGCGTTGTGTCTGCTGACCGTACACGGCGCATTATATCGCTTCGTTTTTCCGGGGAAAACGTGTCCACCGCGCTACCCCATTGCGATCTTTAAACTGGGGTCGGTTTCGCACTGATCGATTATGCGGTTGTAGGATTCAACGAGCCCGCGGACGGTCATGCTCCTTTTTGTCTGTTGGAAGGCGCTCCATTCATATACATTGGTGGCGACAAATTGTTCTATTTCCAGAATGTCAATCCGATCGGCGATATTCGCATTTTTCGCCAGCGCGACAGCGCCTCCGACACCGCTCTGTGTGGTTATAATCAGTGGTCTGAGGCTTTGCCCCAGATTGTCCCGGCATTTACGAATCAGCGCTTCGGTCGGAGCTGTCGTTACATGAATCGCCGTGTCGCCAATGAGAAAATCACCTTTTCTTCCTGATGGTGCATCGGCAACAGAGAATCCTTCGTGGGCGACATCGACATCCGGCAAAGCTGTCGAGATTTTCGCCCCCACCAGGTGCTGCATGACTGCGCCGGCGACCATAGTGCCCGGGCATGCCCGCTGTCTTGCAAATGCTGCTTCAAGCAAATCGGAAACGATGCTTCTGATCGATTTCGAAGAATCAACCTTAAGACTGAACGGCCTGAAGCTGAAAAATTCTCTTTTAAGTTCAAATGGATGCGAGCTAAAATATTCTCCTACGCGGTCGATCCACCAATTTTCTATGGCGCTAAAATCGAGAATGTTTTTTTGTGCGAGTTCATTTAAAAAATCTATGTAAACTCGCATTTTTTGAATACTTCCTTGACTTGTTCTTCCACCTTCCTCAGCAAGAACGTGTGCAATGCCGTGATCTGCAAGAATCGCCTGAACAGCGCTTTTACCAAGACCGGCAACCTGACCTTTCTGTAGAGTTAAAAAATGCTCTGCGGTTAAAGGGAATTTTTTGTTACTTGCGTTGCGCGTCAGAAAAAGGACGAGGGCAAATTTCCCTTTGCTATTGATCATATATCGCGCTGAAAACCCCTTGAGAGACAACTCTAATTGAGTCATGACAAAGTCTCCTTATCCCCTTGCTGGAATGGCATTCAGCTTTTTTATTCTCTACAAGGATCGACATCTTAAAAATATTTGTTCAGGTTTATCCCTGTATCCATAACGAGCTTTGAAAACTTGAACCCGTCAATGAGCGAAATGCATGGTTTGACGACATGTTCCGATTCCTGAATCGCCGCTTTAGTGAAGTGGCTTGTTGTTACGAAGACGCCTTTTGCAGTGGTCTGTAATGCACCTCGAAAATTATTAATCTCAACACTGCCTACAGAATGACGCCAGCGTTTTACTTGAAATTGAACATGAGTTTTCGAAAAGAAGTAATTCGAATCTAAGACATATGCATCAACATCGATTCCTCCATCCTGCGATGGGGGAGTTACAGTAACGTTTGTAAAACCATTGGATTCGACAACATCTCTTACAAGCGATTCAAACCGGTATGGATTAATTTGCAGAAGTTGAGACCTAATTTCTTCTGTCTTATAGCTAGTCTTTTCGAAAAATTCGGCCGGTGTTTCAAAAACGACAACTTCTCTCTCTTCCTTGTCAAAATCACGTATTCGCCTTGAATCTTCAAATATTGCAGCTATCAGAGTTTTTGCCTGTTGAATGGGCACCACGCTTATTTCATTATGAATATAAAATTCAAATACCCAAACTTTTCTCAAAATATTCTTCTTGTCTATCTGATATTCCTGATAATGCCGAAGCAACTCAAGTAATCCAAGAAAAATATATGTTTGTTTCCCTTCATTTGAGAAACCATAAAAGGGAATTGCTGCAGAGTATTGTTCAATAATCCTCCTATTCCGGCCAGTGATTTCTTGGTCCCCAATTCTTCCTTGGGCTGTATAAATCAGAACATTATTCTCAATTCTGTCATGATAAGGATTTTCTGACAGATTTTTCTGGTACTGTTCGGTTGTGGTTAAGATAACCAAATGGTTAAGATGCTTTCCTGCGTCAACAGAGGGTCGAATCCCGCCCAAATTTTCTACATTTAAGGCAAAGCGAATCTGGTCGTTTGTATATTTTTCACCAACATTAAATTCTATGGTCATAAATTTTCTCTCATGAATATGAGTTATGATATTGATATATTGTGCAAACGTATATTTATTAATTTCATTATCAATGATCAGTGGGGTCAACGTTGTAGCCCAAGCCATTCATGGCTTGAAAATCACGGCCGCCATGAGAAGTCAAGAATCCGGCAACGTTTTCAAGCAGTACAAGGGGCGGACGCCGGTTGCCCATTTCGTCAAGTATGCGGACAAATCCCCAATACGCCGATGATTCTTTGCCATCCAAACCCCTTCGCATGCCGGCTAAGGAAAGGTCGTTGCAGGGAAATGATGCTGTGGCCAAAGCGACTGATGGAATGTCTTCAGCCTTCAAATTATGTATGTCGGCTAGAACGAAATGGGAATTATCGTCATGGAAGTGTTCGGAATACATATTATATTTATCTGCGGAGATATCGTTGGCATACTCGATTGTCCATCCTTTTCTCTCCAGTCCCATCCGCATGAGCCCGATGCCCGCGAAAAACTCCGCGACTGTCTTTTTATATGAAACATCCGTGTATTGCTCAATGGCACTGTTATCGAAAGCAGCAATTCTTTTTGCCTTCATTTATTCGTATCCCCGAATATTCTATTCGTATTTTTTCAAGCATGGCTTGTTTGCGCTTGCATGGGTGCTTCAAAAATGCGGCTGCAAGTTACATCAAATAAGGAAGAAAGAAAAGTGATATTCCTTACGGCGGGCTAATGGCTTATGTCAGCCGCTTTCATATCTCAGAATTGTTTTAGAAACATTCCTCTGCGCCGCGAGGCTAATTGATTTCTATCCTCATTTTCGAGCGTAGTAGTTAATCAGGCAGCCGGTAAGCAGTATCTCCCGCTCCTCGTTGTTCAGACTTCCCAGCGTCAGCGTTATCGGCGTTGTCCGGCCATCGTTTTTCAGGAGCAAAGCCTCTACGGTTTCGGAGCCCTTTTGAATCGTCTTGCGTACGGCAGGGAGAAAAATCATATCCCCGACAGTCGTTTCTATGCTGTTTCCGTACTTGGTCTGCAACGGCAGCATCCCCCAGTTGATGAGGTTGCTTCTGTACCTTTTGGTGGCGTATTCGTCGGCCACGTTTGCCCAGCCGCCCAGAACCCTCTGGGAGGAGGCGGCCTGTTCTCTTGCCGAGCCGTCGCCGGGTTTGCGGGCAAAAACAAGGCTTCCCAAGCCGGTAGTCCGGAGAAAGTCATCCATCTTTGCGCCGGGGATTAAAGCCTTGAGCCACGGCTTTACCGCTTCCGCCAGCTCTTCCGGCATTACACAGTTTTCCAGAAAGACCAGTCTTTTGTCTTCAAGCGACTTTAGCTCAAGGGCGCGCTTTACGTAGCCGGGGTCCTTTCTCGACAAGGTAAAAAAGGCAAGCTTTAGCGGGTTGGAGCGATAGGAGGATGTTTCCCCGGAGGGGATCAGTTCATCCGTTGTCGTTACCGGATCATTTATTGCCGCGGCGACAAGCAGGAGGAGATTTTCGGGAAGGGCGGACATCTTTGGCCAATCGATGATATTGGGGCCAAAGCGGAGCTCGGAATCAGACATTGGCGCCCCGAAACCCCGGTAAACCCTGTTTTTATAAACATCCGCGACGAAATTGTATTTGCGCCTGTGAATATCGAAGTCCAATTCATCGGCGCCGGTAAGGACGCCGCCGCTCAGCGCGGTCGCCGTAATCGAACGGGCGTCCATCAGGGCAACGGAGGCCACCTGGCCGTCCTGCGGGTGGGAACCCTCGCGATAGGGGAAGTTTCGCGTCACGTGGCGGATGCTTAGGCCCCCGTTGGCCGGAACATCCCCGGCGCCGAAGCAGGGGCCGCAAAAGGCCGTGCGCATTGTGGCGCCGCTTTTCAGTATATTATCCAGAAGCCCCTTTCTGGTCAGTTCCAGCAGAATTGGCTGACTGGCCGGGTAGAAACTCAATGAAAACTCGCCATTGCCAATTGAGCGATTTTTCAGCAGATCGGCAGCCCAGGCGATGTTCTCGAAGGTTCCGCCCGCGCATCCGCCGATAACCCCTTGTTCAACCTTAAGCTTGCCGTCAACTATCTTGTCCAGCAGGCGGTACGACAGGGCGGGATTTTCCAACTGTTGTTGTGCGGTTTTTTCCGTTTCCCGCAGGATGTCGGAGAGATTATCCTTTAATTCCCGGATAGTAAAGGCGTTACTCGGATGAAAGGGGAGGGCGATCATCGGTTCGATGGCGGAGAGATCAACGTTGATCAATGCATCGTAATAAGCCACATCTCCTGGCGCAAGCCTCTTATATTCTTCGGATCTTCCGTGTATTCGGTAGTAATCCGCCACCTTTTCGTCGGTACTCCAGATGGAGGAAAGACAGGTTGTTTCCGTGGTCATGACGTCTATGCCGTTGCGGAAATCAATGGAAAGATTCTTGATGCCGGGGCCGACGAATTCCATGATCCGGTTATTGACAAAACCATTTTTGAAGACGGCCCGGATAATCGCCAGCGCCAAGTCCTGCGGCCCTACCCCCGGCCGAACCTTTCCCTTGAGCAGTACGGCAACCACCTTCGGCATGGCGATGTCATAGGTCTGATTCAGAAGCTGCTTCACCAGTTCCGGGCCGCCTTCGCCAATTCCCATTGTTCCGAGCGCCCCGTATCGGGTGTGACTGTCCGAGCAGAGGATCATTTTGCCGCAGCCGGCCAGTTGCTCCCTAACGTACTGGTGAATGACCGCCTGATGGGGAGGGATGAAAGAACCGCCGTATCTCCTGGCGGCGGAAAGGCCGAAGATGTGGTCGTCTTCATTGATCGTTCCGCCGACGGCGCAGAGGCTGTTGTGACAGTTCGTAAGCGCATAGGGAACTGGAAAGCTTGTCAGCCCGCTGGCCCGGGCGGTCTGGATTATGCCCACATAGGTGATGTCATGGGAGGCCAGCGCGTCAAAACGGATTTTTAGATTATTTTGCTCCTTCGCCTGATTATGACTAAGGAGTATGCCATAGGATATCGTTTTTTTCAGGGCTTCTTCCCGGGTGAGCGATGATGCACCATCGTGAATTTGATGCCCCATTATTTTTATATCTTCAGCAGTTAACCAATCTTTATAAGGTATCACATGAGTGCCGTTGATCAGAAGCACCCCCTGATTCTGCATTAACTCAACCATTATCGTTCCTTTCCTCAAGACAGCATTGTTATGCGCATTAAAAACGGGCTTGTTTTTCACGGCGGCGGAGTATAAGGTTTGACAGTTTCCGTGTCAAGAAAAAGGGGAAACAGATTAGCGTATAAATATTGCGGGTGAGGGTATTTTATGGCGGTGGAAATAGAGCGAAAATTTTTATTGATAAACGATGAATGGAAAAAGCTCGCTGCGGGAACGAGTTACCGTCAAGGCTACCTTTGCAGCGACAACAAACGGACGGTACGGGTAAGAACCGCCGGTGGCCGGGGATATCTGACGGTGAAGGGAAAAACAGTCGGAACGGCCCGGGCTGAATATGAATACGAGATCGCGCTTGCCGATGCCGAGGAAATGCTGGAAAACCTCTGCGACAAGCCCCTCATCGAGAAGCGGCGCTATAAGATTTCGTTTGAAAACCACCTTTGGGAGGTGGATGAATTTTTAGGGGAAAATGAAGGGCTGATTTTGGCAGAAATCGAACTGAAAAGAGAGGACGAGGCGTTTTTGAAACCAAACTGGATCGGGCAGGAGGTTACCGGCGATCATCGCTATTATAACGCCAGCCTGGGCCGATATCCATTCAGCAAATGGCAGAAATAAACGTTTGCAATTCAGGAGGAGAAGATGGAAAATCAGACAGCGGAGACAAGAAATTTAATCAACAACTTCACTTTGGAATTGCTGGAGCCCGGGTGCAATCCAGGCGCGGATGAGTGGACCGCCAAGGTGCATCTCGACGACGATATCGCGGCTTTATTTCCCTATCTTAATGCCAAATTCACCAAGGCCCGTTATTATCCCGATCCAGAGGCGATTGTTTTCGATTATGAAACCAGGAAATGCTCTTTAGGGGCAAGACAAATTTTGGCGGTCCCTTTTGCCGACAGAGCAGAAGCAATTGAATTCATAGAAGAACTGATAAAAATGATGAACGAGCTTTGGCAAAACAGAAGCCAGATCGAACCAAGCTATGATAAGAGAGAGCCGCCCCGCGCGATGGATATCCTGAAACTTCTGCCGCGGACAAATTGCAAAGAATGCGGTTATTTGACGTGTATGGCGTTTGCCAATCAACTCAGGGAAGGCAACGAGGATGTGTCGAAATGCACGCAATTATCCGACGAAAACCGTAAAAAGTTGCTGATCCTTTTGAAAATCGTCTAAAGTAAATCAGCAGTGTTCGAGACTCATTGCCGCGTTGCAGGCTCAATGGATCGTAACTGCCGCGCGGAAGATCAAACGCCGCTTTTCAGGTGTCTTGTCAAATATTTTTTGAAATCATCGTAGGCTGCGGATAAAGGCGTCGGCTCGCCGGTTCTTTTGTCAACGTCCTTCATGCTCTGGGGAAGCTCGGGAACAACGCCCAGCAGTTTTTCTATTTCATCGGGGAATTTCGCCGGATGGGCAGTCTCCAGGCTTACGCACAGGGATTTGTCGCCGTACATTTCGAGATATATCTCCAAGCCGCGCCAGCCTACGGCGCCGTGCGGTTCGAGAACCACTTTGTACTGGTCGTAAACCCTTTTGATGGTCTTTCTGGTTTCCCGATCGGAGATGCTGACCGAATAGATGTTTTTTCTCATTTCCTCCACGTTCGGAAGGCGATGCACAATGCCGTTTCGATCCACGGTTCCTCCGTACAACTCAAAAAAACGGGCAAGATTGCTGGGATGGCCAACATTCATTGCGTTTGAGATGCAGGCAAGTGAAGGTGACACCTTTTCATAAATGCCCGTGTCTAAAAAACGGGGAAATTCGTCATTTTCATTGGTTGGCATAACCAGCTTCTCGACCGGAAGACCCATCCGCCGTGCAAACTCACAGCCCAGGGCGTTGCCGAAGTTGCCGGAAGGCACGGAAAAAACGGCCGGTTCCCCCTCGCGGGAAAGCTGCGCCCACGCCCAGACGTAATAGACGATCTGGGGCAGGATTCTGCCGAAGTTTATGGAGTTAGCCGAGGTAAGATGGAATGGTTCCAAATCGGGATCGGAAAAGGCCTGTTTAACAAGATTCTGGCAGTCGTCGAATTTCCCATCCATCGAAAGCGCCTTGACATTGTCGCCGATCGTGTCCAACTGCCTTTTTTGTCGACCGCTGACCTCATTGCGCGGATAGAGAATAGTGACATCTATCCCCGCAACTCCCTTAAAAGCCTCGCCTACGGCGCTTCCCGTATCGCCGGACGTGGCGACCAGAACGTTCAGTATTTTGCCGGGATCGCGCATGATACTCATCAGGCGGGCCATCATCCGGGCGGCAAAGTCCTTGAAGGAGGCAGTCGGCCCCTGATCGAGGCGCATAACGTATTTACGGGCGAAGACGTTTTCCAGGGGAAGCGGGTAGTTATAGGATTCATCGATTATCCGGCGCAGCCTTTCTTCACTGATTTCGCGGGAAAGGAAGGCCAGCGCGACCAACATGGCCGCCTCCGGATAGGGCTTTCCTTTCAGATTCCTGAACTGCTCAAGCGGAATTGAGGGAATAAGTTCCGGCATAAAGAGCCCCTGATCGGGGGCCTGTCCCATCAGAAGCGCCTCCCTAAAGGAAACTATCCCCCTGAACGGGACAATGCCCGGTTGATTTTCGAGATTGCGGTTGGTGCTGTAGTAACTCAATGCCTCCGGCATAAAAAACCTCAAGATAAACGTTAAGAATCAAGAAAACTCCCGTTGAGCGAGGCGATGATCTTCGCAGCATCACCGCTGTAGAGCATGTCGTTTATTTTGACTCCCCAGATCATTCCAGCTTCACGCGCTTCAGCCAAAAGCGAGAGGATGCCCTTATTCCTTGCCTGTTCAAAGCCCATATTATCCATGGCCAAAATTAGTTTTGTCATAGCAGAATCCTCCTCAATTTTTAACATTGACGCCGCAAGGCAAATGACATCACCGTCCAAGTTTTACGAAAGGGACGAATATAAATCCCGAGCTTGTAAAACGACGTTTACTATAGTAGTGGCTTTGCCGCATGTCAAACAAAAAAACCGTTCGCTAACAGCACCCTCTTGCGGGCAGCGGTCATTTATGTTTTAATCGCCTGAGGCAATTGCAAAACTCTCACATTCTGTCATTCCCGCAATGATTTTAAGCGGGAAAACGAAGTTTAATGTTCATAATCTGGTTCTAACTGCTTGAAAAACCGTATTTTCGATAGAAGCATTGTGTACATTAAGCTCCGCTTTCGGGAATGACAAATAGTTTTGCAATTGGCTCGCCTTAAAATGTTAATGGCTGACAAGAATAACAGGGGCAATCAAGCGGGGAGAAAGGTGATGGGGAAATCACAAAAGGAGGAAAAGACCAGTTGGAAACCGGGCAACGTCCTTTACCCGGCGCCGCCGGTTCTGGTAAGTTGCGGAGGGTTTCGGGACTGGAAAGAGAACCTGATAACCATCGCCTGGGCAGGCAATATCTGCAGCGATCCGCCCATGCTGTCGATTTCCGTTCGTCCCGAAAGATACTCCTATGAGATTATCCGCACTACCGGCGAATTTGTGGTCAATGTGCCCTCATTGAAACTTGCCCGGGCGGTGGACTGGTGCGGCGTTGTTTCCGGGCGGGACGAGGACAAGTTTGCCGGCGCCGGGTTAACGTCCCAAAGGGCGCTGAGGGTAAGGGCGCCGATCGTCAGCGAATGTCCGATCAACATCGAATGTATCGTAAATAAATCGCTGGAGCTTGGTTCGCATACGCTGTTTATGGCAGAGGTGGTCGCCGTCCAGGTCTCGACCGGGCTGATTGATGGAAAGGGCAAGTTTCATATAGAGAAAAGCGGCCTGTTGTCCTTTGTTCATGGCCAGTATTTCGCGCTGGGGCGGCGTCTGGGCGGCTTTGGCTTTTCCGTGCGCAAAGGCTTTCGTAAAGCCAAACAATGAAATCCGTTGATAATGACCCCAACCCACCCAAACACCGACACACTATTTACCTGAGCAGCAGTTGCTTGATATTTCCCATTGGCAGGCAGGGTTAGTCCGTCCCCTGCCATATTATCAGCGGGTCAGAAGGACGGGGATCTCGCTTTTCCGGATAATCAAAGAGGTTATTGACCCCAGCACCAGTTCCCTTAGCATGTTGTGTCCGTATGCGCCCATGACCAGCAAATCCGCTGTTCCTTCGCCAGTGAATTTGAGTAGTTCCAGCTCCTCGTTTCCCTTAAGGAGCGTGATTTTTTTCTGAATTGCGAAAGGCGACAGATAATCCGCTGCTTTGTGGGCGGTTTCCTCTCCCCATTTGTGATCATTGGCGATGATGATTACCGTCAGAGGCCATTCGGTCAATTTTGCCAATTCCGCCGCCAGATTCAGGGCCTTCCGGGCAGGGGCGCTGCCGTCATAGGCTATGGCCATGCTGTGTATTTCACGGTATTTTCCAGGCGTTACAAAAACCGGTTTTCCGGAACGGCGGACTACGGATTGAGTGGTGGAGCCGAGGAGCGCCCCGTCGTCAATATGAAAATGCTCCCCGCGCTGGGCGAGAAGTATCCAGTCGCAACGGCCCTGACCTTCCGCAATGATGACGTCGTCGATTATCCCGGTTATTTTTTTTGTCTGGGGACTGATTCCCCTCGCTGCGCACTGTTTCCGGAACTCCTCGATAATTGTTTCGGCACTGGCATTAAGGCTGTTTTCAATGGCCGGGATAAACTCTTCGTAGGATGGTATCCCGGAACCGGATACATCCGTAAAAACAGGCCCATGAAGAAGTCTCAGGTCTATGACATGCAGGCCCGTCAGGTTGGCTTTTAGCTTTTCGGCAAGATAGATGCCATACGAAACGGCAACCCTGGCGTGTCCGGAACCGTCAAGCGGTATCAGTATATCCTGGATAATCATAGCGGCCTCCTTTGGGGTAAACTTCGATTTTTTCCATCATAACACAATTTCAGATTTTGTAAATATCATGCTTGCATTTCGATACTTTTCACTTGACAGTAAAAAGACTTGGTGAAATGAGAAAAAAAGCGGCAGGATTGCGGGCAGTCTCGCCTTGTTGGTTATCGCTCTGCCGCAAAGTTTTTTAGGGATACTATCGTTCAATGAACAGGAAAAAAGGCAAGGATTTACAAGTTAATGCATGGCTTGAACCTATTGGTTCGACCGTGCCTGATTTTGTTGATTTTCTTCCCGATGCCTCATTTATGATCGACTGCGACAGCAGGGTAATTCTCTGGAACCATGCGATGGAAGAGATGACCGGTGTTGCGGCCACGGAGATGCTGGGTCGCGGGAATTACGAGTATGCCCTTCCTTTTTATGCCTCAAGACGACCGATGCTCATTGATATGGTTTTGCATCCTGAACTCAATTTTTCCAATCAATATTATTTGTTCACGAAAAATGACGTCATGCTCTCCGGTGAAGCTGTTGTGCCGAATCTCCGGGGGATGAAGCGCCATCTCTGGGGAAGGGCGATGCTGTCGAAAGACAGCCGCGGGGAGATTATTGGCGCCGTGGAGACACTACGGGATATCACGGATGTCAAATTTTCGCTTGACCGTTTACTCTTAGAGACCGAGAAATGCCACCAGGCATTTGAGAATATTCAGGATGTTTATTACGAAGTCAGCCTTGACGGTACATTCATGGAGATTTCCCCTTCCGTAAAAAATGTCCTGGGATGGCAAAGAGAGGAACTGATTGGAACATCGATTGCTCATCTTTACGCCAATCCTGCCGATCGGGATGTTTTTCTGCAGAGAATAACCAGCGCAGGCGGGGTCTATGATTATGAGATTCTGTTCAAGCACCAGGATGGTTCATTGCTCAATATTTCAATGAATGCGCGATACTTTCCCGGCAACGATCGCGAACCCCCCCGCAATATAGGCTCCATGCGCAATATCACACAGCGCAAGAAGATAGAGGAAGCGCTCCGGATCAGTGAAGAGCGATACCGGACGTTGATCGAGAATATACCCGTAGCGGTAAACCGGACTACGCCGCCGCCGCACGGCCGTTTTCTTATGGTCAATCCCGCAATTTTACGGATGTTTGGTTTTTCCAGCGAGGCTGAGGCGCTGATGACCGACCCGGCGGAAATATATTTTGATCCCGCGGAAAGGGAAACTTTTGCCCAACGGATTTTTGAATGGGGCGGTTTGAAAGATTATGAGATGCGGTTCCGTAAAAGAGACGGCACTCCCTTGTGGGGGGCGATGACCGCGAAGGCAGTATATGACAAAGAGAGCGGCAAGGCGCTCTTTTTTGACTGCATAATCGAAGATATAACCGCTCGTAAAAAGACCGAGGCGGAGATCCTGCAACTTGCCTATTACGACGGATTGACCGGACTTCCCAATCGTTCCCTTTTTCTGGATCGTCTTAAGATGGCCATAGCCCGCTCCGCCCGGGAGAAGAACATGGTCGTTCTGATGATGTTTGATCTGGATCTCTTCAAGGACGTAAACGACACCATGGGGCATCCGGCGGGCGACAAACTGCTGAAGGCAGTGGCCGAACGTCTTTTGCGCCGTCTGCGCAAGAGCGATACAATAGCCCGTCTGGGGGGAGACGAGTTCATGGTCATCTACGCCGGCGTCAGTGAGTGCAGACAAGCCGATCTGCTGGCCGCAAAGCTTTTGAATGTTTTCAGCAAGCCTTTTTTGTTGGGCGACATTCCTGTAAGGATTACGGCAAGCGTCGGCGTTGCCGTTTATCCGGAGGACGCGGACGATCTGGACATGATGCTCCGCAATGTGGATATTGCCCTGTACAAGGCAAAGGAGGACGGCGGGAACTCAAGTCGTCGTTATTCAGGTAAAAACGAAATGATGCACAAAAAGTAGTTCAAATGAAAGGTGAAAAAAATGACCGTAGCAAAAAAAATACAGGGATTTATGACAGCGGGCTCCTTTATTCGCAAGATGTTTGAGGAGGGAGCCCGGCTGAAGCAGCAATATGGGGAGGAAAATGTCTTCGATTTCAGTCTGGGCAATCCGAATCTGGAGGCGCCGAAAGCTTTCAAAAAAAGACTTCTTGATATTGCCTCATCCGAAGGCTTGGGAATGCACATGTACATGCAGAATGCCGGTTATCCCGGGACACGCGCGGCCGTTGCGAAGGAACTTAATGCAACACAGGGGACAAGTCTTTCAGCCGAGGAAATTATCATGACCTGCGGCGCCGGCGGGGCCTTGAACGTTATTCTGAAGACAATCCTCAATCCGGGCGAGGAGGTTATCAGCCCCGCGCCGTTTTTTATGGAGTACCGCTTTTATGTTGACAACGCCGGCGGCGCCCTGCGCATCGTACCGACACGGGATGATTTTTCTCTGGATCTCGACGCGATCCGGGAGGCGATAAACGAAAAAACCCGAGCCGTTTTACTCAATTCGCCCAACAATCCCACCGGAAAGATTTACGATGAAGCGTCTATCCGGGCGCTGGCGGAGATTCTGAGGCAAAGCCGGGCTAAGTACAATCAGGAAATATTTCTCATTTCCGATGAACCATACCGGGAAATCGTCTATGACGGAAACAGGGTGCCCAGCATCCTTGCCGCTTACAACTCCAGCTTTATCGCCACCTCTTATTCCAAGAGCCTTTCCATCCCGGGGGAGCGGATCGGCTATATCGCGGTGAATCCGGCAATAGATGATCTTAAGGAGGTTATCGGAGGGCTTGTTCTTTGCAACCGGATTCTCGGTTTTGTCAATGCCCCCGCCCTTATGCAGCGCATTATCGCCGGGCTGGAAGGGGTGAAGATTGATGTGGAGTCATACAGGCGCAAGCGGGATCTGCTCTGCGACGGCCTTTCCGCTGCCGGATATGCCTTGCGCAAACCGGAAGGGACGTTCTACCTTTTTCTCAAAACGCCGATTGCCGATGATGTCCGTTTCGCCGATCTCCTGCGTGAAAAAAGAATCCTTGTTGTTCCCGGAAGCGGTTTCTACGGCCCCGGACATATCCGGATCGCCTATTGTGTCGAAGACTCGACAATTACGGGAGCTATGGAAGGATTCCGGGAAGCTTTGGCAGAGAGTCGCTGATTGGCGATTTTCGAAATTGAGCGCTTAACGCTGCCAATCAGCGACAATCTTAAAACCACTGAAGCTGTCATCCACAGTTTCTTCAGTGTATTCGATGTAAGCGACGCGGGCGGGCGGTGTTCCTGTTTTACACCACAAAAGCATCGCTTCAGCTTTGTCGCTTTTCCCCTCGAAAACAGTCTCCACTCGGCCGTCCGGGAGATTTTTCACCCACCCGGAAAGTCCGAGGCAGAGGGCCTGTTTGACGGTGTTTGCCCGAAAGAAGACCCCTTGGACGCGTCCGGCAATCTTGACGTGGAATCTCTTTTTATCTAAAAATGCGTGCATATATTATTGATTTATAATGGCTTGCCTTCTTTTACGAGCGTCAAAAAGGAATTTTCGTCGAGGATTGACGTCCCGGCTTTACGCGCTTTTTCGATTTTGGAACCGGGCGCCTCGCCTGCGACCACATAACTTGTTTTCTTTGTAACAGCGCTCTCCACAGTCCCCCCCAAAGATTCTACAAGGAGTTTTGCCTCATTGCGGCCCAGGTTGGGGAGTGTCCCGGTGAAAACGAAGTATTTGCCGGCAAGGGGAGCATCGGCAAGTGAGTTGTCAATTACCGGCGATACGCCGGCTAATCCCAGCTTTTCAATAACGCGCAGATTTGCCTGCTCCCGGAAAAAACCGGCGATGGATGTGGCGACCTCGGGGCCGATATCCCTGATTGTTTGCAACTCCGAGGTGTCGGCAGCGGCAAGGGCATCCAGATTTCTGTATCTGGCGGCAAGGAGCTTGGCCGTCCGTTCGCCGACATGACGTATCCCCAGGGCATAAATCAAGCGCGCCAGCGGCGGCTTTTTGGCTCGTCCAATCGCTTCGAGTAAATTTACGGCCGATTTATCCGCCATTCTTTCCAGGGCAAGCAGTTTTTCCTTCGTCAGGAAAAACAGGTCGGCCGGGTCGCCGACCAACGAATCGGCAACGAGCTGCGCCGCCAGCTTATCCCCCATGCCATCTATATCGAGCGCCGCCCGGGAGGCAAAATGGGAAATGTGTTCTCGCAGTTGGGCCTGACATGAGAGGTTTACGCATCTTACCGCCACTTCTCCTGCGATTCTGACAACTTTCGCCCCGCACTCCGGGCATTTCTCCGGCATTGTGAAGGGTCTTTCCCGGCCATTTCTGCCGCCCTTGAGAACCGAAACAATCTCCGGAATGACATCGCCCGCCCTCTGCACGATGACGGTGTCGCCGATGCGGATGTCCTTATTGCGGATATTGTCCTCATTATGCAGCGTTGCCCTGCTTACCGTTACCCCGCCGACGCGAACCGGCGTCAATACCGCGACTGGCGTCAGAACGCCCGTTCTTCCGACCTGAACGGTGATGTCTTCAAGAACGGTTTGTTCCTGAACAGGGGCAAACTTGCAGGCAATCGCCCAGCGGGGGCTTCGGGACACCGCCCCGAGCTGATCCTGGATTCTCAGATTATCAACCTTGATAACGACGCCATCTATTTCGTAGGGAAGCCCCTCGCGTATTTCGTTAATGTGATGATAATATTCGATACATTCATCCAAGCCAATGCGATGGCGGATCAGCGGATTGACCTGAAAGCCCCACTGGGAAAGGGCACTAAGGATGTCTGTGTGACTCTGGAAGGGAATTCCCTCAACGCCTCCCATGGCGTAACAGAACAGGGTGAGGGGTCTGCGCGCGGTGATTCGCGAGTCCAATTGGCGCAGAGAGCCGGCAGCCGCATTGCGCGGGTTGGCAAACGGCGGGAGTCCTTCCTGGTCGCGCCGCTGGTTAAGTTTTTGCAGCGCCGCCCTTTCCATGCAGATCTCCCCGCGAATTTCGATTTTTTCCGGTACGGCGATGGTTTCGGTTTGCAGGGGGGCGAGGGAGGAATGTGCTTGAGGGATTTGCAAGGGCACGGTCGGTATTGTGCGAATGTTCGAAGTCACATTTTCTCCAACTGAGCCGTCCCCCCGTGTGGAACCAGTTGCAAGCCGGCCGTTTAAGTATAGGAGATTGACGGCAAGGCCGTCCAGCTTGGGCTCGACGGTGTAAAGGATAGCGTCAGCTTCGGAAAGCTGCCGACAGCGACGGTCAAAGTCGCGGATCTCGCCATCGGAAAAGGAGTTGTTTTTCATTGGGAAAACGTCTTTGAGGCTTAACATCGGGGTTAGATGGGCGACCGGGCTGAATTTTTCCAGGGGAGGCGCGCCTACCCGCTGGGTTGGCGAATCCGGCGTGACCAAATCCGGAAATTCTTCCTCAATCTCTGCGACTGTCCGAAGAAGAAGGTCATACTCGGCATCGGTTATCTCCGGATCATCCATCTGATAATAACGCCTGTTGTGGTGGTGGATAGCTGTGCGCAACTGACTGATCCTGGTTTTGGCCTCTTCAAGATTCACTGCTTTTCCCCTGCTGAACCATCGTTTGGATAAATGGTCTAATCCTTGATCAGACGCAGCTTCGGTTTTCCTTTTTCCCTTTTTGGAACAGTTATTGGTCCGGGTTTTTGCCGTTTCATGATCTGTTCGTTAAATATTTCATTCTTGGCGCGGACGGCATTGATGATGAAAAAGATAATCACGCCCTTTTCCCAGTCCCTTGACGGTTCGAAATTTTCCATTCGCGTTTTGTATTTTTTCCATAAGGAGGCCAGGGATGCCTCGTCTAAGGAAAGTATCTGCTGCGCCATTTTGTCAAGGGATGATTCCAGCATTTATTATGCCTCCTGCCTCGTTCGCGTGTTATACTAATTGGAGTGGACTTTAAAGTCAAATAGTAAAAATGGCGATCCGGGAAGCTAAATAATACTTGTCTTTTTAATCAGGTCATTATATTCATCAACGCGCTTTTCTTGCGGACCAACGAAGTTGCCGCTGCAAGGAGCGACAGGGTTAACTATTGGAATCATCGTTTTACTTGCCGGAGGTGTTGAATGGAGGTAATTTTCGCTCCGTGGCGAGAGGCCTATATAAAAGGCCCCAAGCCCACCGGTTGCGTTTTGTGCCGCGATTCCTCGCGCGACGAAGAACTTGTCGTTTATGAGGGCAGGACCGTGTACGTAATGGTTAACAGGTATCCTTACACAGGCGGTCATCTGATGGTTGTGCCGTTTCGCCATTTGAGGAGCTTGACGGATATCCGGCAAGAAGAACGGTCGGAGATATTTTCGCTTGTTGATATTTCCGTCCAGGTATTGAAGGAGGCGATGAAACCGGAGGGATTCAATATCGGGATGAATCTGGGAAAGGCCGCCGGTGCCGGTATTGACGATCATCTCCATTGCCACATCGTTCCGCGCTGGGCCGGGGATACAAATTTCACGACCGTAATCGGCGATATCCGCGTGATCCCTGCGGACGTTTTTGCAACTGCCCGGGAACTTAGGCCATATTTTAATCAATTTAAACTGGGGGACAACAGATGAATGTTATCTATACCGTCATCGGGGCGATTATTGTCTTGTTTCTCGTTACCTTTGCGCTGGACAACATGGTTTCGATAAGATTGAGTTACTACGGGTACTTCGAACGCTGGTTGCCTACGTATCTCTTAATTTTTCTCTCTTTTCTGATAGGCGTTATCTTTACCGGGATTCTCGGAATCGTGGAGAGATTCCGCATGACGCGCACGATAAACCGTCTCAACAAGACGATCCGGGATCTGCATCGGGAAATAAAGGTTAAGGACAGCACCTCTTCCCCGCCCTATGCGGAGATGCCAGAGAAACCGGAATTGACGGACAACGTAAAGACTCCCTGAAAGCACGCTAACGAAAAAATAGATGATTATAAAGGTTAAGCTTATAATTTTCGGTAGTTGCGATAATGCCAAATGCCTCCTTTGACTCTCTTTTTTATATCGTTTCCTCCCTGCTGGGCTTTCTTGTTTTGTCGGGCATAGCCGTGGTTTCTGTTTTGCGGGGCGGGGGGGGACGGCCTAATATCCTGTTTTCCGGAATCTGCCTGCTGGGCGCCCTGCTTAATGCCGACGTTGCCCTCGTTTCGATTTTGCCCGACGAACAACTTGCCCTTTATCTAGACAGAGCTGTTCATCTTCTCTTCGTTTTTAGCGTTCCTGTATATATCAGTTTTGTCCATGCGTTTTTGAACATTACCTCGCGCCGCTGGCTGGAGAAGACGGCCTGGCTGTTGAGCGCTGCGTTTTTGACGATTGTTCCAACCAGTCTTTATATAAACGGTTTCAATTACTATTTTTTCGGCAGGATTGCCCGCGGCGGCCCTCTGTTTTACTGTTTTTCCGCGGTAACAGCGTTCACGGTTTTGTACTGTCTCACCGTGCTGTACGGCGCTTTGAAGCGCACTGCCGACAATGCGCATAAAAACCGGATCAAGTATATTTTGGGAGGCCTTGGGTTTTCGTCTTTCCTGCTCTTTTTTACAATTCTTCCGGTAATGGGTCTCCCCGTTTATCCGCTCGGAAATTTCAGTTTCATACCGGCGCTGTTTTTGGCATTTGGGGTTTTGAAGTACGACCTGCTGGACATTGGCGTCCTGATTCGCAAGGGCGTCGCCTATTTCGCATTAACCGGAATTCTTACCGCCCTTTACGTAATTCTCATCTTTCTTTTCAACTCATTTTTTATCGCCACGTTCGGGGGGAACTCCTTTGTTCTTTCCCTGCTGCTGGCGCTGGTCATCGTCCTTTTATTCAGCCCCCTTCGGGAACTGGTGCAAAAGTGGATTGACCGCATCTTCTTTCGAGGAAGTTACGATTATCATGGGCTTCTCAAAAAGATCAGCGGTCAATTGGCGTCACTACTCACTCAAGAGCAGATAAAGGAGCTGCTCATCAATGAAATCAGGGAGGCAATGCGGGTAGAAAGGGTTTTGTTGATCATTAAGGAGGGCAGCTCCTATAAAATATTTGGTTCATTGGAGGCTCAAAAAACAACGGAGGAAAATTTTCGGGAGCTTGAATTGCTGGATGGTATTTTGCAGAAAAGTAAATTGCCAATTACAAAAGGAGCAACGGCAGGGAAAATTGCCGATAAAAACACCAGGAATACGTTGATTCACCTTTTTGATTGCCTCGGAGTGACGCTGGCAATTCCTTTGCCGGCACGGGAAGGAGCGGCCGGGATGATCTTTCTTGGCCAGAAAAAATCCGGCGAACTTTTTGTCGATGAAGATCTGGAAATTCTGACGACGATAGCGAATCAGGCGGCAACTGCCATTGAAAATGCAAGCAGTTATGAGGCGCTCCAGTCGTTCAATCGCGATCTTGAAAAAAAGGTGCAGGAAAGAACCGCCGCTCTGCAGACGGCTCTCTCCGACATGGAAAAGGCGGAACAGCAGTTGATCCGGTCGGAGAGTCTTGCCGCGATCGGGCAGCTTGTGGCCGGCGCGGCGCACGAACTTAACAATCCGCTTGCCGGGGCTATGAGTCTCGTGCAATCGAGCGTTGCGACCATTGCTGAGGGGGAACTTACCGCGGACGACAGGCAGGGGATCATCGATGATCTGCGTTTTGCTATTGCGGAGCTGCGGCGTTCGGCAGGAATTATTTGCAGTCTCCTTGATCTGTCGAGACAGACCCAGACATACGTGGAACCTGTGGAGATGAACAGGGTGATTGACGACGCGCTCCGGGTTCTCTATAACCAGTATAAAAACACTCCGGTAACAATTGAAAAGAGATATGAGGAAGAGTTGCCCCCCGTTGAGGGAAATTTCGCTAATCTTGGCCAGGTCATGATCAATGTCATCCAGAATGCGCTGCAGTCTTTACCGGAAGGCAAAGGACAGATCATCCTGACTACAAGCTGCCAAAAGCGGACCGACAAAGTTTTTATTGAATGCGCCGACAATGGCGCCGGCATTCCGGCGGCTGTTCTCAACGATATTTTCAAACCGTTTTTCACGACCAAGGCGGTGGGTCGGGGCACCGGTCTCGGGCTTTATATCTCCCATGAGATAATCAGGCGGCATGACGGTCGGATTGATGTAGAAAGTGAAGCAGGGAAGGGAACCGTAATAAAAATTGAAATCCCCTGTCGCAGGAGGGCAGCATGAGTGGTTTGATGGTTGTTGACGATGAGGAGGGGGTGCGCCGCTCCCTGAAGAGGGTTCTGGAACGTGACGGTTATGAGGTAGTCCTGGCCCAAAACGGCGATGAGGCAATTTCCATTATTCGCAATAACGGCAAAAACATCGAAACGGTCATTTCCGATTACCGGATGCCCGGCATTGACGGACTGGAAACCCTGATCGAAATAGGCCGCATCAATATGGATATTACGAGAATCATGCTCACCGGCTACGCGACTATGGCGAGCGCCATTGAGGCGGTCAACGAGGGAATTGACGGTTTTCTGACCAAGCCGTTTGAAAACGATGATTTGAAGGCAAAAGTAAGGGAATACACAATTAAAAAGAGGCTCAAGCAGTTCGTTTCCGAGCAGGTTATGAATGAATTGCAGAGAGATGGTGGCGCTCTTTTGCCAAGGCGTCTGGACGTCAGTGTGCTTTTTACCGACATTCGCGGTTTTACGGCGCTTTCGGAAAAATTTGATCCCGCGGAACTTTCAGTTCTTCTCAATCATCACTATTTCACCCCGATCGACAACATTATTTTCCGTCATCAAGGAACAGTTGATAAACATATCGGGGACAGCGTCATGGGAATATTCGGGGCGCCTCTCAGGGGCGACAACGATCCTTTGGGCGCCGTTTCAGCCGCTCTGGAGATTCAGGAGAAGATTGTGGCGATAAACCAGGAAATCAATGAAGTGAAACAACATCTGGATGTCGGAATCGGCATAGCCACCGGGGAGGCAATGGCGGGAATTTTCGGATCACCGCGGAAGAAAGAGTACACCGTCTTCGGGGCAGCGGTAAATCTTGCCTCACGGCTGGAAAACATGGCCGCGGCGGGCGAAATACTGATTTGCGAAAACACCATGCACTGCGTTGAGGATCGCATCGTTGTTGAAAATATTCCCTCCGCCTTGATACGCGGGCTTTCCCTTTCTCCGGCTGTTTACCGGGTATTGTCCTGCAAATGAACCGTCTCAGTTGAGGCTGTTTGCAAACGAATATCAATCTATTCCTGCCTATTATCCAATTCAAATTTTTTTTCTTGACAGCAGAAATATAATGGAGTATGGCTTCCATAAATGACCGTCAGTCATATATTGACCGCAGTTCAGACGATTGGCCCGGGTCTTATGACTAAATCGCATTAAAAATAATTACTTGCTATTTATTTAAAGTGCTCATGTTCTAAACGGAATGGATAACAGAGGGATTGTAAGAGTCATGTCGGCAGTTATTCGCAGGGGCTTGAAATTTACTTAAACCGTCTTTGCCTGAAGGTGTGAATCGTGGGACTCGAAGACCGCAGAAAAAGGGAACGGGAGAACCGCAAGGGTTCGATTATAAAGGTAGCTCGTAAACTATTTTTGGAAAAAGGGTTCAAATCCGTTACCGTTGAGAGCATTGCCCGCAAGGCTGAACTCAGCAAGGGCGCCATTTACCTGCATTACAGCAGCAAGGAAGAGATTTATGCCCATATCGTGCTGAGCGATCTGGGAAAATTTAACGACCGGTTTTCAGGCCTGGTGCAAAAACCGCCAAACGCATCCCAGGCGCTTTTCAAATTTGCGGACATTTACGTCGATTTTTTCCTCAATGAACGGGAATTCTTCCGTAACCTGATGAACTTCATGATCCGCGCTACCGGCATGAATTTTCCGGATGAGCTGTATGAAGAATCCATAAAAACCATGAACAAAACTATCGATATAGTAGAAGAAATATTTGCATACGGCATCGCGCAGGGTGAATTTCCCGGGACGATGAATCTTCGCCAGAACAGGAATGCCCTTTGGGGAATGCTGAACGGCATAATCTCGCTGTACATTTTTACAGGCAATGAGGAGAAGCGGGACGATGTGATCCGGAGCACCGTAAAAATGGGCATGGAAACATTTGTTAGTGGTCTTAAAAGTGCGGAGGAGTCGGTTTAAGCAGGCGGTTATTGCCGGGGAAACAGTATCAAGTAATCTAACGGCTCAGATTCTATTGAAAAATTAAAGGAGGGTCAGCTTATGAGTAATTTACTGGTAAATGGCAGGGATCAGAATTTCATACTTTTTGAACAATTAGGAATAGAAAAGTTGTTTCAAACGGAGGCTTTCAAGGACTTTTCCAAAGAAGATGCGCTGATGATTCTTTCGGAAGCGGAAAAGATGGCGCTCAACGTGATTTTGCCTACCTACGTTGAAGGCGACAGGGAGGGATGCACCTTTAATGACGGCATTGTTTATGCTCCCAAAAGCTATCACGATGCCTACAAGAAGTTCAACGAAGGGGGGTGGATGATTGCCAACGAATCCACGGACGTGGGCGGTCAGGGGATGCCTATAGCCTTGTATGAGGCCTGCCAGGAGACAATGAGTGCGGCGAATGTCTCTTTCTCGATGCTTCCCGGGCTCACCCACGGCGCTGGTAAATTGATTGAGGAATATGGTTCGGAAGAGCAGAAGAAAAAATACATGGAAAAGATGTACGGGGGCGTCTGGGGGGGAACGATGTGTCTCACGGAACCCGGCGCCGGCAGCGATGTCGGGGCTCTGAAAACAACCGCAAAAAGGCTCCCGGACGGCACCTTCAGCATAACAGGGACCAAATGCTTCATCTCGTTCGGTGATCAGGATGTGACCGAAAACATCATCCATCCGGTACTGGCAAGAATAGAAGGCGATCCCCCGGGAACAGCCGGCATCTCCATTTTCATCGTTCCCAAATACAAGGTGAACGATGACGGAAGCGTTGGCGCGCTAAACGATGTCCATACCGGCAACATCGAACACAAAATGGGCATTCACGGTTCATCTACCTGCACCCTTAACTTCGGCGACGACAACCAATGCATCGGAGAGCTGCTCGGGAAAGAGTGCGAAGGGATGAAGGTAATGTTTTTGATGATGAACGAGGCCCGTCTCAGTGTCGGCCTGCAGGGCTTATGTCTCTCTTCGGCTGCCTTGGAGCATGCCATCGCTTACGCAAAGGAACGGATTCAGAGCGCCCTGGTTTGGGAGAAGAAGGTGCCCGACGCCAAACCGGTTCCGATTATCCAGCATCCGGATGTGCGCCGGGATCTGCTCTGGATGAAGGCCCATGTGGAGGGGGTGCGGGCGTTAAATTATTTTACCGCTTACTGCATGGACATGGCCAAGGCCAACCCCGCCGAAAGGGACAAATGGCAGGGTTTTGTTGAGTTGCTTACGCCGGTCTGCAAGGCCTATTCGTCAGACAAGGGGATGGAAATCTGCTCCAAGGCGATTGACGTTTACGGCGGTTATGGATACTGCCAGGAATATCCGGTGGAACAGTACCTCCGGGATTGCAAGATAGCGACTGTTTATGAGGGCACAAACGGCATTCAGGCGCTTGACCTGGTGGGCCGCAAACTGGCCATGAACAAGGGTATGAATGTCATGAACATGTTCGGCGAGATCGGCGCGACGATCGCTCGGGCTAAAAACATCGCCGAGCTCAAAATCGATGCCGCAAAACTCGAGGAGGCTTACAACGCCCTCGTTGATATGACAATGGCGCTCGCCCAGTTCGGCAAATCTTCCAGTTTTATAATCCCGCTTTTGAATGCTTCTTCATACCTCGACATTTTCGGCGATGTTCTGGTCGGTCATTTCCTCCTTCAGGCCGCAGCGGTTTCCTCGGAAAAATTGACGGCAATCTATCAGGAAAAAGGCGCCGAGGAATCAAAGGCTAAAAAGCGCGCGCTGATTCGTTCCAATGAGGATGTTGCCTTCTACAATGGCAAGCTTGCGTCATCGCGCTTCTTTGCAATCGAAGTGCTCTGTACGATAAAGGCCCGTTGTGAGGCCGTAAAGTCGGAAGAAAAGGTTGCCTTTGAGATGGCGGACGAATCGTTTACCTGCTAACACAAAGATACAAACGTATAAAAATAGGAGGAATATATGACATACGAAATCAAAAAGGTTGCTGTGCTCGGCGCCGGGGTCATGGGCGCAGGGATCGCGGCGCATCTGACCAATGCGGGCATTGAATGCGCCCTGCTCGACATTGTCCCGTTTGAATTGACCGATGCCGATAAGGCCAAGGGCCTGACGGAGAAGAGCCCGGCCTGGCGGAACCGGTTTGCGCAAGGCGGCCTTGACAATGCGCTTAAATCAAAACCGGCGTCTTTCTTCACAAAAAAGAATGCTTCCCTGATCAAAACCGGCAATTTCGAGGACAATCTGGGTTGGCTGGCCGATGTGGACTGGGTGATCGAGGTCGTAGTTGAAAACCTGAAAATCAAACAGGAACTTTTTGCCCGGGTGGAAAAGATTGTCCGCCCCGATTGCATCGTCACTACCAATACCTCGGGCATTCCCATCAAGGATATTTCAGCCGGTTTCGGCAAAAAACTGAAAGGACAGTTTCTGGGGACGCATTTTTTCAACCCGCCCCGCTATATGAAGCTTCTGGAGGTCATTCCCGGCGCCGAGACAAAACCGGAGATCGTTAAATTCATGACGGAATTCTGCGGAACCGTGCTGGGAAAGGGCACGGTAATCAGTAAGGACGTGCCCAATTTTATCGGAAACCGCATCGGCACCTACGATATTTCCAACGCTGTCCATCTGATGCTCGAAAAGAACCTGAAGATTGACGAGATTGACGCCATTATCAGTAAGGCGCTCGGACGTCCGAATTCGGGAATCTTCGGCACTCTGGATCTGGTCGGGCTCGATACCGGGCAAAATGTGATGAACAACCTCTATGCCGCCGTTCCTGAGGACGAGATGCGTGAGATGTTTGTGCAGTCGGAATTCATGAGCAAGATGGTCGAGCGCAAGTGGCTGGGCAACAAGACCAAACAGGGGTTCTACAAAAAATCAAGAGACGCCAAGGGGAAAAGCTTAAAATTTGTCATTGACTACAATACGATGGAATATGTTTCGGCCTCCCGCCCGAGGTTTGCCTCCGTTGCCGCCGCGCTCAAAAAGAGCGACGAAGGCGCCGCCGGCATGATCAAGGCGATGTTCAACGGCTCTGACGTCGCCGCCGAACTTACCCGGGAATACCTCTGCAATAACTTTATCTACGCAGCCAACCGCATTCCCGAAATCTCGGAGAGCATTATCGGCATCGATAACGCGATGAAGTGGGGATACAACCACCAGCTTGGTCCGTTCGAAACCTGGGACGCGGTAGGGGTGCGCGAAGCCGTAGAGGTGATGAAAAAGCTCAAAAAGAAGGTCCCCGAAAAGATCACGGAGATGTTAAAGAAAAAGTGCGAAACTTTCTACCTGCAAAAGGATGACGGTCGCTACTACTATGATTTCAATAAGAAGGATTATGTTAAACTGGAGTCCAATCCGCGGATTATTCTTCTTCCCGACCTGAAGGCGCAAAACAAGGTGATAGCAGAAAACGCCAGCGCCTCCCTGGTAGATATGGGCGACGGCGTTGCCTGCCTGGAGTTCCACACGAAGATGAATGCCATCGACGACGGGATGATCGAGATGCTCCAGAAAAGTTGCGATATCGTCGAGAAGGATTTCAGCGGAATGGTCTTGGGCAACCATGGAACGAACTTTTCCGCGGGGGCGAACGTCTTCAAGGTGTTGATGGCGGCCCAAAAGGGCGACTGGGATTTGCTCGATCAGCAAATTTACGGATTACAGTCTGCCAACATGCGGATGAAATACCTCTCCAAGCCGGTGGTATCCGCCCCGGCGGGTCTGGCCCTGGGCGGGGGCTGCGAGATGGCCATGCACGCAACCAAATGTCTTCCTTATGGTGAAACATATATTGGTCTGGTGGAGGTGGGAGTCGGCGTAATTCCTGCCGGAGGCGGCTGCAAGGAGCTGATGGTGCGCGTGACGGAAGGCCTCCCCGACGGGGTTATCGAAGCCGGCCAGAATATGCAGCAGATATACGCCAAGGCACTGGAAAATATTGCGATGGCCAAGGTTGCGACCAGCGCCGCGGAAGGAATGGAGCTCGGCTACATCCGCAAAACCGAGAATATTGAGCTTTCCCGCGATCATCAACTCTGGGATGCGAAGCAGGTGGTTCTGGGGCTGGCGAAATTCTACAAAAAGCCGCGTCCGGTTTTGATCCCGGTTATGGGCGAGAACCTGCGCGGATTGGCCGAGGCGATGTTCTACAACATGCGGGTCGGCAATTACATCTCCGAATACGACGTTCATGTCGCCCGCAAGGTGGCTTACATCCTTTCCGGCGGCGATTGTCCCGAAGGAACGCTGGTGACCGAGGAGGAGATTCTGGCTTTGGAAAGGGAATCCTTCCTCAGCCTGTGCGGTGAAAAGAAGACGCAGGACAGGATCATGCACATTCTCAATACCGGCAAGCCGTTGCGGAATTAAAATCGCTGAAGGGGCGCGCTTCGTCGCGTCCTCAGGCTGGTTCAAGCTTGCAGACTGAGCCAAAACAAGGGCATTTTTATACAAAGGAGGAATACGATGAGCGATGCGGTCATTGTTGAAGCAGTAAGAAGCGCCGGTGGGCGTTATAAGAAGGGCGGTCTTGCGCTGACAAGATCGGATGATTATGGAATACAGGTTTTAAAGGGACTTTTAGTGCGCGTTCCTCAATTAAAACCGGAAGATGTAGATGATGTAATTGTCGGTTGTTCCTTTCCCGAGGCGGAGCAGGGGATGAATTTCGGTCGTGTTCTGTCAATAGGCGCGGGCCTGCCCATTACGACGTCGGGGATGACGGTCAACCGTTTCTGTTCCTCCGGTCTTCAGTCCATCGCGGATGCAACCGCCAAGATCAGGGCGGGCTGGTCCGAGGTTATTATTGCCGGCGGCTGTGAGACGATGTCCCATATTCCGATGGGCGGTTCGATTCTTCGTCCCGATCCCGAGTGGGATTTCGACGGGGGAATGCCTAATGTCTATGTTTCTATGGGAATTACCGCGGAAAATGTTGCCGCGTCCTACAATATTTCCCGCGAAGAGATGGACAAGTTTGGTGTGGAGAGCAACCGTCGCGCCTACGAGGCGATCAAGGCGGGCAAGTTCAAGGAGGAGATCATCCCGATTGTTGCCAACCGCTACAAGATTTCCAAGAGCGGCAAACGCGTCAAGGAGAAGTTTGTATTCGATACCGATGACGGGGTTCGCTGGCCCTCGAAACTTGAGGATATGGCGAAACTGAAATCGCCGTTTAAACAGGGCGGCACTGTAACCGCGGCCAACTCTTCCCAGATGACGGATGGGGCGGCCTTTGCGCTTTTGATGACCCCGGAAAAGGCCAAGGCGATCGGTGTGAAGCCGCTGGCCCGGCTGGCCTATTACGCGGTAGCCGGATGCCGTCCGGAGGAGATGGGCGTCGGCCCCGCGTACGCGATTCCCAAGGTTCTGAAGATGGCGGGATTGACCGCGAAAGATATCGATGTCTTCGAGATCAATGAGGCATTTGCTTCACAGTGTCTCTATTCGGCCCGCGTAGTCGGGATCGAGGATCGCTATAAGGCGGGCGATGTCAATCCGAACGGCGGGGCGATCGCCCTTGGCCATCCGCTGGGTTGCACCGGCGCGAAGCTTACTGCCCAACTGTTGCACGAATTGAAGCGGCGCAAGGCAAAACGGGGCATCGTTTCCATGTGCATCGGCGGCGGCATGGGAGCGGCGGGCATCTATGAGATGTTGTAGGCGCCTGCAGGGGCGTGCCGGTTAAACCGAAACGCATTATCAAAGAATGGTGCATGAGAGGAGGCCGCCTTCACAGGAACGCGGACTCCTCTTTATTTATGGACCTCGATGCAATTGCAAAATTTTCCAATTTTTACTTGAAAAGCGAGTCTCTTTGGGATATACGACGGCTGCATTTTGGGCGGTTAACTCAGCGGGAGAGTGCTACCTTCACACGGTAGAAGTCACTGGTTCAATCCCAGTACCGCCTACCATTCGACAATTCAACCAGTATCAGCAAAGTCCAAAGAAGACATAAAACCCGTTAGAAATAGCGGGTTTTTTGTTGTTCGTTGTTAAACGAAGTACAATAAGAATTGACTAAAGCCAAGTTTTTTAGGTATATAAATTTCCGAAATATATACCTACGAGACTGAATATATACCTACGGTGTTATCAAATATATACCTATAGTTTCGGAAGGTATTAATTTCTAAGTCATTTTTAGTAAACAGATACATCGTTTTTATATACCTAAACGGAGAGGAAGACTGTTATGCCGAGATTAACTGTACCGTTGACCGATTTGAAAGTTCTGAAATCAAAGGCAAAAGATAAACCTTACAGTCTATTTGATGGAGGGGGATTGTATATTCATATTTTACCGACGGGTGTAAAGCTATGGCGGCTAAAATATCGGATTGGCGGGAAAGGCAGGTTAATGGCTATCGGCAAGTATCCGGATGTTGGTCTTGCAGATGCCCGGAGAAAAAGAGATGAGGCCAGAAAGTTACTTGCCGACAATATCGACCCGGTTGTTACAAGGAGGGCGCAGAAAGAGAAGGCCGCAAAAGTTGATACTGATTCGTTCGAGGCAATAGCACGCGAATGGTATAATAAATTCCTTAACACATGGATTCCGGGATACTACATGAGGATTATATCCGCATTGGAACGTGATGTTTTCCCGTACATAGGGGAGAAACCCATCAATGAGATAATGGCTCCTGAATTGTTGTCTGTCCTTCAGAAGATCGAGGAACGCGGGGCTATTGATACTGCACATCGGATCAGGGCATTTTGCGGTAGGATATTCCGGTATGCAATCGCCACGGGTCGAGCGCATCGTGATCCGTCGGGCGATCTCAGAGGGGCAATACCACCCCCTACATCTGGACACATGGCGGCCATCACCGATCCGGAGCGGGTAGGGGAATTATTGCGAGCAATAGACGATTACACAGGAAGTTATCCTGTACTATGCGCCCTGAAACTTGCGCCGATGCTTTTTGTCCGACCGGGAGAGCTACGAAAGGCGGAGTGGGCAGAAATCAGCCTTAATGAAGCTGTCTGGAACATTCCGGCAGATAAAATGAAAATGAGGGTTTCTCACCTCGTTCCTCTTCCGAGGCAAGCGGTTAATATACTCAAGGAGCTTTACAAATATACGGGAGAAAGTAAATACTGCTTTCCATCTGCGAGATCGTTTCAACGTCCCATGTCGGATAATGCTATCCTGTCTGCTTTGCGGCGCATGGATTTTGAAAAGGATGAGATGTCGGGTCATGGCTTCCGAGCTATGGCGAGGACAATTCTGGATGAAGTCTTACAGGTCAGGCCGGATATCATTGAACATCAATTAGCCCATCAGGTAAAAGACCCATTGGGCCGGGCCTATAACCGGACGAAGTTTCTTCCGGAACGACGGGCGATGATGCAGCAATGGGCCGATTACCTGGAAGAGCTAAAGGGCGGCGGCGACCGGACGTATTAGGATTGCTGTTCGATCAGTCTCTTTATATCCGACACCCTCCACGCAACCGTTCTTTCGCCAAGTCGGACGGGTTTTGGGAATATTCCCGCTTTGACGCCGTTCAAAAAACTCGTTTTCGATATCGGAATAATCGGCTGAATAGCCGGGATATTCCTTGCAGGATTGCCTTTTGTTCCAATAATCTGACTGAGACGGATAAAACCGTCGAACGACGTTGCCTCTACATTTCCTTGATTATTACTGTCTCTCATAAAACCTCCTTGTTCCTGTAGTAATTACCCTGACAGGGTATTACTTCTTCGGGAATAGGGAGATTGACTCCGCCGCGAACTTCGGATCAGCTACCCGGACCTGTCTGCAAATTCACGTCTCATGGAGAGGACTCTTCTCATGGAGAGCATTTCCTCAGCCAACATTAAATTCGCATCCAGCATCTTCATCAGCATTTCAAACACTGCTTCGTCAGCTTCGGCCACGGCCATTATACGCGACGAGAGTTCCTTCATTTCCTTGCTATCCTCTGTCATGCGACTATTGAGGTTGAACGTCGAAGCATGATTACTTCCTACTGAAAGTTTGCCGCCCTGCCCCGTCAGGAACCATGCGGGGTCTTCGCAACCCAAATACTCGATAATCTTGTTGAGTATGTCGGCAGTCGGCACCCTGTATCCCTTTTCATATTTCAAAACTGTTTGGGTAGTGACTCCAATTAAGGCGGCCAACTGTTTCTGGGATAGTTTTTTCCGTGTCCGCAAAAACTTTAAACGACCGCTTAAATCTAAGTCCATCTTCATTTTCTTTCTCCTTTCTCAAGTCGCTTCAATTTACAAAAAAGGAAATATTAGAAGCTATAATAACAATATCACGGGGAAAACAAAAGCGGAAAATACCACTGCATTGTTATTATACAATGTTAGTATGATATAGACAATTTATACTGTAATATACGTCATAATATATTGATATCGAATATTATGACTTCCAAAACACATATAAATGTAAATTTAATACTTGACAATAGAAAATCAGGTGTAAAATACTTCATAAGATACATATTCGCGTATCTTACCAGTCAAGAGAGTAATACACGAGAAGAACGTCAACTACATCTGGTCTCAAAGAGGATTTTGTTAAGATGACGCAAAAAATTAACAAAAACAATGAGAGGGTAATCATCCCAGAGATAGATGATATCTTCCTGCATACCACCATGCAACAGTTAGATATCCCAACCATTCTCAACGAAATATACACGTCCACACTTCCCATGATTCGGAAAATAATCAAACAATACATCACTCTCGATGTCACAACCGAACAGAGTGATTTCCTTCAGCAGGCGTATCTTGCCCTTTACGATGCGGTGATAGCGTATCGCCGTGACGAAAATGGAACAAAATTCTCGACGGTTTTTGTCTGGTACTTACAGAAGTCATTCGAAAAATTATGCCCCATGAACGAAAAACAAGTCGAGATCATATATCCAGATGGTGGTGGAGAGATCGTATCGTACAAAAAATTCTTAAAAATAAAACGTAGTCTATCAAGGGCGACTGCTACAAGGGTCGTCAACAGATACATTTCTTTGGACCAACTTATGGAAGATGACGGCGAAAAGAAAAGTAATGTATCACTTTGACACTCCCCCCGGCTAAAGCCGGGGGATTCTCAGGCAACATACGCCTTATATTCCCCATGCCTGAAGGCAGGTGTTTTACGGCGCTTTTTTGATAAAGGAGAAAAAAATGGAAGACAAGAACAAGATGCTTACAGTAGGGCAAGTAGCGGAAAGGCTAAACGTATCCAGATCGTATATCTATCGGGCTGTTGAGTTTGCGGACATTCCGCATACTCGGATTTTGAGAGGCGGCATCAGGTTCGACCCTCAAAAAATTGAGGAATGGTTGCAGAAAAATTCAGTCGAAGCAAACGACACCGCACTTTGTTCGAAGAGAGGCAGGAACAGCAACCTGCCCCATGCTTAGAATGGCCAAGGCGAAGGGGGAACAGTTCCGGCATCCCCGTGACCAAAAAATGGTCAACGGGAAGCCGGAACAGTTCCGTGACCAAAAAATGGTCAACGGGAAGCCGGAACAGAAATAAAGTGGACGTTAAAATATGTGGTGTACACTGAAAGAGTTTTTGAGAATCAATAGTTGGGCGCAGGGATATACCCCGCGATATCTTCGCAAACTCATTGCCCAAGAAAGATTGCCTTTCCAATCTCGCAGCAATATTTCCCCCAAGAACACGCGGAGGTACGAAGTTTTCGTCAAGAAACCATCCGAAATAGCACTGCTGCTGCATCTCCGAAAGAAGGAACACCATGCAATACAAGATACTAAGAAAGAAGCACCAGAATCCATCTCCCAGAACGAGCCTCGAAATCGGGTATTTGTAACACTCCCTAAAGAAATGGCATCACTGATAAGAATTCCTGGTTATCATGCTGTCATTGCAGAAAAAATTAGGGAATACATCCACTGCGAAAATCAAAAACAAGAAACATCATATCAGAATATTCGGCTGGATATGTCTGCTCATACATTCCAGCTTATTCGGAAATTTGCAAAAAGCAATGGCCTGCCAGTGGCTAAAGCAGCCCAAATCATTTTTGATAACGTCTTAACCAACGGACAAAACCCAAAGAATACCTCTACAATCGAAAGGAGCGAGCCATGAACATCCCCATACTAATTTCCCGTGATAAGATTCATACTGATCCCGCAAACCCATTTCCCCCATTGTCAGAGCAGCAATACAATGAATTGTATTCAAGCATCAAAGAACACGGAATCATTGAACCACTGATAGTTGCCAAAGACCATGATAATGAACCAACTTATGTTGCAGTAGCCGGCAATCATCGCCTAAAAATAGCAGAGGAACTCGGAATCCCAGAATTACAATGTATGGTGATTGAAGCAGACGAGCTGGAAGCAGCCTACGACACAGAGTTGTATCGTAGAGCATTGACAAGTGAAGAACGGAAATTCTACGCCAAGAAAATACGCGAAATCACGAAACAAAAACATGAAGAAAAAATAAAAGACTCCCTCATTGAAGAGCTGTATCAGCTTTATGCCCAGGGAGAAATTAGTTCCGTAGAAGTCCGGTTATTTTGCGGTCTGCCAAAGGAAGACCAGCAGAAATTGTATGAGACAATGCAGACAAGGTTTGCGACAAAGCCTGAACCGGTTGTGACATCCATGACGGAACAGGATGTTCAGACGCAGCAAAAAGCGCAAGAACAGGAGAAAGCACATCAGGAGGAAATTGAAAAGGCCAAACAGAAACAGGCTCAACTCGAAGCGAGGATGAAGGCCCTGGATGCAGAAAAACGGGAAGCGGAGAGAGAACGGGACGATTTGGAGCGACGGAACAAGGATGCCAAAAGACTGCTCAAAGACAAGATAGAAGAACTTGAGGAACTCCGGGATCAATCAACGGCGCGAGCAGCCGAAACGCTCAAAGAAGAGGTGTCGCAACAGATCATTTCCATCCAAACGCAAGTCACACGCAGTGCGACAGCCATCAAGGAGAAGGATCAGGAGATTGATCGGCTCAAGGAGGAACGCGATAAAGCCAAGCGGGACTTGCGGGACAACGAAGCTAAGATCAATACCGTATGGCTGGCGGCCAGGATGTACTATGACTCTTGCAAAGATGCAATGAATATCATCTTCCGCCCCGATATGCTGCGCAAGAGAATCACAAACGTAAAATCCGAACTGGAAATGCTGGATACGGTTTGGAACAGTTACGACATTGACGAAAAAGTGCGCAACGAAGTCCTTGAGGCACTGGGGAACATTCAAAAAAAAGTAAATGAACTTGTGAGGAATTTGCCGCAAATCCAAGGACCAAAAATTCCTGCGATTACGTCAGCAATGTTCGAGCAATCCAAGATGCTGCCCCCAATACAAAACGAGACGCAACTCTTGCAGTAGGACACGGACAAAGCGACAAAATACAAATTCAAAGGAGGCTATTCATGGAAAAGGTATTGATTATCAACACACACAAAGAACCGATCGAGTATGTTCACCCAGGAAAAGCAAGAACGATGCTGAACGAAGGCAAGGCGGCAGTATTCGCAAAGCATCCGTTCACGATAATCCTGAAGGATAATTTTCGGGAGACATCGGCCAGTGCCGGTGTTGCCTGAATCTTCTGCCTATCCAAGAACTGCAAGGACAACACAGAGGTCACATCAATAAGGGAGGAAGCGAGAAAGGCCGCTGCTCTAAAGGAATGTGGTTGCTCGCGAGAAAAAATGGCAAGCCCAGGACGTGGAGAAAAACATACGGTTGATTATTTTCCTTTCTATGTGAAGGACGGTCGGACTTTATTTATCCTTGAGAGCAAGTACGGGTGCAAGGGGACCGGCTTTTTCACAAACATGATGCGGTTTCTTTGCCAGACTCCGGATCACCATTTCAGCCTTGCCGATGACGCGGACAGGATTTACTTTTTTTCGAAGACAAAGTGCGATGATGAGGATGCCGGGGCAGCAATGCTTGATCTAATGGCAAAAACGGGAAAGATATACGCTCCCTTGTGGGTTTCTTATAGAGTAATCGTCTCACCTGACCTTTTGGGTAGCCTCAAAGAAGCCTATACAAAACGGAAAAACGCCATAATCACTCTCGAAGAAATCATCTCCCACTATGTTCAAAAAAAAGCGACAGTTGACATAAAACCTATTTCCGGGGCCGGAAATACAGATGCAAGTGTATTTCCGGCCCCGGAAATACAACCTGACGGGCATGGCGGGGTACTTGCCGGGCCGGGAAGGGTAAATGGCACCCCTTCAGCGCAGGAAAACCTCATTTTGGAGCCAGAAAAAACCATTTATTCCTCACTAAAAACCATTTCCGATGTTCAAAAAAACACGAAAGTTGACATAAAACCTATTTCCGGGGCCGGAAATACAGATGCAAGTGTATTTCCGGGGCCGGAAATACAACCAGACGAGCATGGCGGGGTACTTGCCGGGCCGGGAAGGGTAAATGACACCTTTTTAGGGCAGAAAAACCTCATTTTGGAGCCAGAAAAAACCATTTTTCCCTCATTAAAAACCATTTCCGATGTTCAAAAAAACACGAAAGTTGACATAAAACCAATTTCCGGGGCCGGAAATACAGATGCAAGTGTATTTCCGGCCCCGGAAATACACAAAGAAAAGAAAAGAAAAGAAAACATTATCTCTTCTAAAGAAGAGATAGTCGGAACGCTCGCGCATTCCGACCCCCTCGCTCTTCTGCAGAAAGAAATCGTCTCTGCTTACCATGAAATCCTTCCAATGTTGCCCAAGGTCACAAAATGGACGCATAGCAGAAGAACCCATCTTGCTGTCTGTCTAAAAGACAAATCACGTCAATCGGTGGATTGGTGGAAGTCATATTTCATCAAGGTTCGGGGATCGCCTTTTCTGACCGGTGAAAATGATCGCGGCTGGAAGTCTGATCTTGAATGGTTGACTAAAGAAAGCAACCTAATCAAAGTCATGGAGGAAAAGTATGATCGACATGCAATCAGCAAGTGCAGTTATACAGCAGGTGCAGGAACGCTTGTGCCGGCAACAAGTGATTCATCGCCCTATCCAGTCGACTATACGTTCTGATGTACAGATCATGCGGGAGGTTGAATATGCAGCACCGCCAAAGATCAACTGGATGAGAAAATGCGGTGTGCCGACAAGGTATGAGGCATTCAGGCTGGATACCTATCAAGGGAATCCGAAACTGGTTGACATGCTAAAAAACCATATCTATTCAAAGGATAGCATCACCATGTGCGGTAATACTGGCTGTGGAAAAACTCACCTTGCTATAGGCATGTTGGCTGAGTTCCTCAAGCAAAATACTGAAGCCATGTTCATCCCCGTTCCAGAATTATTGCTGCGGATAAGGTCTTCCTTCGGAGAAAGATCTACGCAGACAGAAGAGGAGCTGATTGAACAATATACCGCTTATGCGCTGCTTGTGTTGGATGATTTGGGGGCCGAGAAAACAACCGACTACTCCATCACGACTCTGCATCTCATCATCGACCGCCGTTATCGGTATGGACGGAAAACCATCGTGACTACAAACTTCATGGATTTGGAAACCGTCGAACAAACCCTGGGCGCAAGAATCGCGTCCAGACTGTCCGATTCCAAAATAATAAAAATCACATCAATGCCGGACTGGCGGAAGAAACGATCAGTGCGCGGCATCGCAAATTGATTGCGGGATACTTTTCTGATGGACACGGACAAATTCTGAGGAGGTAAAAGTTGAAAAATGTACGCGCAGAGAAAACACCGCCTGCGGTGGAAGCGGTAGAATCTAAAACTTTGGCTGAACCGGCGATACAGTTTGACCCATTGTTTCAACGGCGGCTATGTCCGGAAGGCGGCTATGTCACACATCTATTTTGTGAGCATTGTCCGAAGCTAACAACCTGTCGTGTCTGGAAAGATTTGCGATATCCAAAAAGTAATATTTAAGAAGACTGTCACTGAGCAGTCGATAAAACGGAAGGAACACGGTGGTACATTTGATTTCGATGAAAGTAGGCTATATGGTTCCTATAGTTATCATCAAAGCCCTTCCTGATTACGATTCATATTTGACGATGATTCCGGAGACTGAATTTATGGCTATCCTGCCGAAGAAGTTTGCAGCATCGAACTGGCGGATAGGTGATGCTACAGTAGGCTGTGTTCACATGATGAGCGATAAACACATCGTGTTGTCCCAGTCAACAGCCTTATATTACCGAAAACTTATGGAAATGCTTTTATCACCAGCAGCAAAAGAAGGGATATTCGTGAAACGAGCCGCGACTTCAACTAATGCTAATTTTGTAAAAGTAGCTATTGCGTCTGAATTCGAAGGAGTAAATCCCATGCCGATTGCATTGAAATACCTGAAGCATTCGACACAATACACTACTCGGACAATTACGTTGGTATCATTCTCGCACGATATGAAAGAATACATCCGGGCAGCATTAGCTCCGGCTCCGGCGAAGGAAATCTGCGAAGTAATATACAGCCAGAACATGAATGAAGCAACTGTGTATGTTACCGAGAACTATTTCGGTAAATTTCTTGGCAAAGGAGGGATGAATGTAGCACTGGCAGCAAAGTTGACGGGGGTAAGGATAAATCTTAGAGCATATTGAGTATTGAGAAGCACAACATATGCCCTGCCATCAAGGACGGGGTCTCTTGCACGATTTGATGAGGAGGATAAAAATGGTACTGCAAAAAAAGAGTTCGGAAGAGTGGGCTGCGATGAACCCGGAAGAGAAGTCAGAGTGGACAGAGGCTTGGAGAGCGCAGAAAAAAGAAGCCTCGTCGAAGGTCAAAGAAGACATTATCACAAGGAAGCTCAGGTTATTGGAGCAGCCTAACTCGATGGTGTTGGCACCGAGAACGGCGGAAGGGCATTTGATGTCGCATATTCTATTTGGGTTTGACAGAGTAGTCAATCGACTACGCATGTCAGCGGGAGGTGTCCGCGTTCAGATCAGCGATGTTGTGAGGATGATGGAAGCAGTCAGTGGTGTTATCAACGATTTGGAAAAGGTTGATATGGCTCTTGGGGGGAACACATCACTGATGTACGAATCTCCGGACACAAAGCGTCTTCTGGCTGCCCAACGTACAAGTTATGTTTTTGTTCCGCGTACCACGGAGGGCCAGCGTGTCGCCAGCATTCTAAAGAGGCTTGATCCTCAGCTTGTGCAGTTGAGGATGACATGCACCGATTTCGAAAAAGTCGGGGATACCATTGCCCATGTAACGGCAGCCATTCGTTCTTTGCATGAAGTTACGGAGAGGATTGCCAAACAGATCAATGACGATTACTACGCCCCCTCTGGTCTCTTGGAACAACCAGTAAAAACAGCGGCAGTAGCGGTTTGAAATGGCAATGCGAACCCTCCACGCACTAATCGCGGTTGCCTTTGTTTTATTGACGGCACCTGCGGTTAGTGCGTTTTGTTTTGAAGAAGCAGGCGAGATGTACGGAATATCGCCGGAACTGCTGCGGGCCATAGCTGTTGTTGAGTCGGATATGAACGCTACTGCCATCAACCGGAATAAAAATGGTTCCTATGACTACGGATTGATGCAGATCAATTCTTCTTGGGCATCAAAACTCGGTGCCGAGCAATGGGCGAATTTGGGGAATGCCTGTTACAATGTCAAGGTAGGAGCCTGGATATTGTCAGACTGCATCAGGAGGTACGGTTATTCCTGGAAAGCAGTTGGGTGTTACAACGCAACGCGTGACAGGGAACGCAAAAAGTATGCCTCAAAAGTATTGGAAAAACTACAATCACAACCCTGAAAGCAGCTTAAATGCCGCTTTTGGAATCCCCGCCCTTTAGGACGGGGAGGATGTCAAACACAAAACTTGATGTCGAGTAGCCATTTTTTGTCTCCTTTTTAAAAAAGGGCTCTGCCCGCAATGGACAGAGCCCTTTTGTGAAGTTACTTCTTTTTGATTTTATCTCTTTCCGTTACGGTTGTCGCCGGTCGCTTTTTAGCTTCTTCCGGTTTGACATACTGGCCTGTCCGCGTATCTCTTACATGTGTAACAGTTTTTCTTTTTATAGGCATTCTCAATCTCCTTCGAAGTAAAGAGCTGACGCTCGAATGGTTAAACTAAAAAATCCAACCGATGCGCTTCTTGGAGCTTTTAAATTATATCATAGGACACCACCAAGCCTTCCCCCGGTCAGATTAAACCACCGCCTAGGGGAAGAGCTAAGCCGATTTCTGTTGACAAGTAAACTCGACCATGCTACACGTTCCAACACTTCAAAACAACGCCCCCAGTGGGCAGTTTTACCGAAAACCTTGGTCTTTGGCGAGATCAAGGTTTTTTAGTGTTCTGACTATACCACAAGATGTAGCTATAATTAAGCGGAAAAACGCTATATGTAGTGATGTTAAAACCACGACCAAAGATAAGTCCCGACAAATTTTAGGAAAACCAAAATTGTCAGGATAGCAATAAGCGTATCGAAAGCGAGGTACTGTCCGGTGGATAAAAACTCCTTGCAATAATTATCATCTGATGATAATCAAAAAAGCCATGAAAGATAGACACCGCTCCAGGGAAGACGAAACCCTTGCCACTCTGCTGAATCTGAATGGTGAGGTCTTTCCCATGGAAAACGGCTATTGGACCAAGTTTGAGGCATGGCGGGTGGAGCCAGAACCGCACATTCCACACCGCGTCCGGTATTCCCTGAGTCTTCATGATCGCTACAACCGGAGAATCCTGGGATTTGACAACGCCCACGCCATACGACCAGCAAAGAAAGGTTACGCCGCCCGTAAAATCACCTGGGATCATCGTCACAACCGGGAGAAAGTATTACCCTATGAATACGAATCGGCCGGCCAACTGCTTGAGGATTTCTGGCTTGAGGTCGAGAAAATCATGTGGGAGCAATGAAAGGAAGCAACATGAATCGAACAGTACTCCATATTGGCATCATGTCCTATCAGAACTACAAAAAGCGCACCATCGCTATTGCCCGTGGCGAATACCTTCCACGGCCCGACGAACCCAAGGTGTGGTTTGAATCGGTACGATCCATGGCGCAGATACTTAGCAACGAAAACCAGTTACTGCTTAAGACCATCCTGGAACGGAAGCCAGAATCGCTCAAGGAGCTGGAAGAGGCGACAGGCAGGAGTAGCAGCAACCTCTCCCGGACGCTCAGGACGATGGCCCGGTACGGCATCGTGAGGATGGAAAAAGTGCGCCGAAACATCCGGCCGGTGGTCGAAGCGACCGACTTCACGGTTCAGTTCGGCTTGTATGGTTTATCTCGTAGCAATAGCGAAATCGGATACGAGCAACGGTGTTGATGTTGATTCAACCTCCGCTGCTTCTGTAACTGTCCAAGGAGACGATTCCAGGGAATAGGCCAGCATATCTTCGATCACATCCTTCCAGTAATCAGACCGATAGGGAACGACCTGAACACCGTTGAGATGATATAGTACGGTGTACCTGATTTTGAGACCGTAGTATGTCTCAAGGATATATTGGTAGAGTGACAACTGAAGGGAGTAATGGTTGAAGTTGCAGTCGCCCACGTCAAGAGCAGGGCCGAGGATGCCACGCTTGCCGCGATAGGGATTCATTTCAATCTTCTTCGATGTCTTCCAGTCGTAGATGTCATACGAACCGTCAATGTTCATTACTAACAGGTCAATGGTTCCGGCGATGCCAAGTTCTTTCGAGTAAAGAATGAACTCCGGCAGCATTTTCTTCGGGATAATGTTTTTGACTCTGAGCCATTCAAGAGCGTGCATGGCCTTCGGGTGGGTGACAGGTTTTCCTTCGGTGAGGAAATGCTCGATTTCGGCATGGACCCGCGTTCCTTCACGGGTGAGGTTGTTCCAGGTAGCAACCAAGTTTTCCACGGAGAGTCCAGCATAATTAGGATGATTGTTGACGAGATGCAGAGCGATGGCTTCCTTGTCGAACTTTTCAAAGAACTGGCCGACAAAGGTGGTGCAGCTCGTAAAGGTGAAATCGGGATCATCCAGCAGGACGTACCGATGGGTTTCCTCTTCCAGGTAGATATTGTCAGACCTTTCAATCATCATTTGCTCCGTGTTCTACTCGCACATTATTGCTTGCATGTATTTTGTCATTAAATTCATAGTTTTCTTTTTTCACCAATAGCTGGCTTACGCAATCGGTGGGAATCGTAAGCGTCAACGATGATTATGTGCCGACGACCGTAAATCCGGCCTGATTGTTACTTTTGCAATTGGCTCCCACGTCAAAAATTTTTCGACGGCCAACACAAAACTCAGCACAATGTGAGTTTCCAGACATCCATCCTGCTACCCAAATCAACTTCCGTCGTCCTGATATCCTTGACCGCCGTAACTCTGTAACGCAGGTTGAACGCTGCCATCAGAGCATTGAGAATTTTTTGTTTTGTCGCAACATCGTACTTCACCGGAAAGAATCCGGTAAGTACAGTGACTGCCTTTTTCAGCGGATCGGGAGTTCGGGAAGGCTTATGTCCCAGATAGCAGACAGCTTGCGAAAAAATCAATGTTCCACCGCAAAGCATTTCCAGGTTCTCAAAGGCATGAACTGACGCCGGGTGTCCCTGTATCAGTTGAACGTGTTCCTCGATTTCGTGGCCTGCACCTTCAGGATACCACTTCCACAAAAGATCATCGGCCAGCCAGTCCGACGCGCAGCGGAAAACTGGTGTCAGAATGTCCAGGTACGACTGCGGAGTGCCATGCTCGAAATACGCTGTCGCAAGAAGAATATTTCGTTCAGCCAAAGTCGCATGTGCCAATTCATGCAAAAATTCGATCTCGCGCCATTGATCCGAAACAGGTGGCACCTGGATGAGGTGACGACGCTGCCCCGGTAGCGACGTGATGTAGAGAGTGTCTAAATCTGCAATTTCCTCTGTTGTTACAGCCTAGGTAAGAGCTGCCTTCTTTTCCTGAATCAGTTTCAGGACTTTGCGTTTGTTTTTTTTACACCGTTCTCCTGCTGCATGATAGGATGTTCGCATCGAACATTGTATCCACTTGGTCAGTGACCAAGTTCAGTACGAAAGCAGGCTGTTAGCCTTGAACATTCTGCTTTGCGTGCGACGCAAAAATCCGTCTTTGGATGATATCAGTCTTCTCCTGAATGCGCTTCAGTCACTTCCAGCGACGCAACATCAACACAACATCATCATGACCGCTTGCGAGGGACCATGACAGGGCTGTGTCACCGTCCTTATCTGTTGCGTCTATCTTCGCCCCGGCCTTGAGCAAGACTTGCACAACATCCAGATGGTCAGGCCAGGCACCATACATCAACGCAGTACGTCCGTCCTCATCAACAGCATTTACATTTGCTCCGGCGTCAAGCAGTATTTGCGTGACATCAGAGAGGTTTTTCCAAGCAGACCACATCAATGCTGTAGCACCATGCTTGTCCGCCACATTGACCTTCGCTCTGGCATTGAGCAACTGTTTCACGTTTGCTGCTTGTCCATCATATAAAACTGCCTTTTTCAGAACTGTGTCGCCGTCATTGTTGGTTGCATTCACATTCGCCCCGGCCTTGAGTAACGTCTTTATTACAACTGGGGGTGCTTGGGTTGCATACATCAAAGCTGTGTTGCCCTCCTTATTAACAACATTGACCTTTGCTCCGGCATCAAGCAGGGTCTGCACCATCATATCAGTCTTATCACCACCGCCGCCGTGAAACCCCCACATCAGTGCTGTAATGCCTCTATTGTTGGTTGCATTCACATTCGCACCGGCCTTGAGCAAGACTTGCACAACATCCAGATGGTCAAATAAGGCTGCCAGCATCAACGCAGTACGTCCGTCCTCATCAACAGCATTTACATTTGCCCCGGCGTCAAGCAAGGATTTCACCTCGGTAAGATGGCCCTTTTCTGCTGCTTTTATCAAGCGTAATGTTGTCGTGTCAATCGTGGTCCTGTCGATGTTCTGATCGTCACACCAGCCCCCTACAGACACACTGTCTCTTATATAACCATACTCGCGGCAACCTCTATATTCCGCAACGTATTCGTCAAGACTATCGCTAACGAATACTCGTTTCAATCCACCTTGAGTGCATTTCAGAACTTTCCAGTTGTTTTTCCGCTGGGAAGCAAGGCCGCCGAGGTCGTTTAGCATATTCCGTATTAAGACTTTTCTATCATCGTCAGCCTCAATGCGATGCGGACTAAAAAGACCTGCTGCCAAAATGATTGCCACACTTACTGCCAATGCCTTAAACATGTTTTTTCTCTGCTCCTTCCTTGCTCACAACTCGTTCGCATATACATTTTTGATCTCTTCCGGCTGCACGCACAAATAGGCAAGTGTCTGTTTCTGGGATGCGTGTCCGAATACCGTCATCAACTCCGGGAGGCCGACGCCAAATGAAACACGCTGATGGTATCCCCAGGTCTTCCGGAGGGAATGGCTGCCGTAATTCCCCTTGAGGTTGATTGCCGCGCACCAGGCTTTGACGAGGTTGTTGACCGTCCCGACTGTCAGTACTCCTCTTTTCCCAATGAACAAATAATCTTTGTCGGTTGCGTTGGGGCGCGTTTTTAAGAGTTCAGCAATGGCATCGACGCAGCTTTTGTTGAGGGTTATTCTACGGACATTCCCGGTCTTTTTCTCCTTGAGTTCGATTTCCCCCATTGGCTTGACGCCGCGTACCATACCGACGGTAATACTCAAGAGGTCGCTTGCCCGGAGGTTGGTGTTGATTCCGACAGTGAATATGGCAGAATATAAAGGATTCCCGGCAAGCATCTTTTTTATTGCCTTTATGTCCTTGAGTTCCCGGATCGGTTCAACTTTAATGATGGAACCTTTTTGGGGGCGGTTGGTGTTTTCGCCTTTTTTCACGGTGTACTCCTTTGTGTCAGTCGCAAATGTGTATGTGCATGTGTGTATGCGTATGTGTGAGTTCGACGGCTTGGGCGTACAAGGTCGCGTCGCCCTCGGTAAGCACCTCAAGCAGGGCCGTCTTTTCCACAAGATACACCTTGGCAAACTTGGGATTGCGTTCAACAATGTTGTGCTTATTGTCGATCATGTCTGCCAGTTTGATGGTCTTGGCCTCCGGAGAGGCATTGGCCGTATGAGCCAGATCAATCGCTTTCCGTACCTTCCTGTTGCCGTTGCTCGGTCTGCTCACGTCCGTCAGCATCTCGACCATGCAAGCAACTTCTTGTCCGAAGAGCTGGTCAATCTCTTCCAATGTCGCGGCGGTATCTTCCACGGTATCGTGCAGCCATGCAGCGGCAAGCATTTCCGGCGTATGCGGCACACTCTGCACGATCTTAACTACTGCCGCTGGATGCTTGATGTACGGTTCACCGGTGTATTTGCGTACCTGGCCTATCGCCGCATGGTGGTGGGTGGCGTATTCGCAAGCGATGATTTCTAACTGGGTCATGTTGCAACAAAGCTCCTAAATTCTTTTCTTGACTTTCATTAAGTTAATGTATAATATTGAAAAAGTCAATCAAATAATTATTGGGAGGGACTAAAATCATGAAATTGCAAGATCAGAAACGAGAGGGTCTGTATCCGGAACATGCCGACGTGCAGTCGGCAATGCAATCGTGCGTTCGGTTGACCATCCCGGCACGCGAAGCGTTGGAGACATGTGGGGCAGTGATTACTCCGGAACCTATGGACGCAGACATAGGGATGCCCACTTATTCCGTGCAGTTGGCGAAGACCATTCCCGGTGGAGCCGCCATACCCGGGGGAATGTAACGCCGATTTTTGGAGAGAGTTGGACTTCACTTCCTGTCTCAAATGTGGAGCCCCTCTGGTATGGTACGAGGCCGGTTATGTACCAGGATACCGGGTGTGTGCAGGGAGCCATCATCATCATTGGTTAGCCAGGAGTTAAAGAAAAGAAAAGCCTTTGTTTTTAAAATGCGGGTTCAGAGTTCTACGGATGTTCCAAGTAGCAACCTGAATCATGCGAAGAATCCGAAGAAAGGTCAATGAGTTCGCGCCTAAAAATGCCCGGCATCAATGCCGGGCTAATAAAAGAGGAGAAGTAATGGCCGCATCAATTGAACCAAATATTGCCGATTTAGCTAACGGCTGGCTGAAATCCTACAAACTTAATTACAAGTTAGAACAAGAGTCACTCAATTGTGAAATTGATAAAGCCCTGAATGATTATTTCTCCAAAAATGGCGGAGCCGGTGGCAATCGACCAGATGTAAAACTCTTACTTCAAGATAAAAAGCTGAACTATTACCCCATCTTGATTGAATACAAAGGGTATCAAAACAAATTGGTAAAACTCGATTCCAAGGGACAGGTTGAAAATCGCAAAGCGAAGAATGAACCCCATTTTCGAAATATCAACTCATACGCTGTCAATGGTGCGGTGCATTATGCAAATGCTCTGCTGCATCATACCGCTTACACGGATGTTATCGCCATCGGTATGACTGGATACAAAGACGAATCAGGTCAAATCCAGCACGAAATTGGTGTGTACTATGTTTCTAAAAGCAATCTTGGAGCGGGGCAAAAAGTTGATGAATATACCGACTTTTCGTTTTTATCACCGGCAAATTTTGATGCTTTCATTGAGAAGATTAACAATCTTCATCTTTCCCAGGAAGATATCGACACCCTCAAGGAGCAGAGGGAAAAAGAGATTGATGTCAGTTTGGTGAAACTCAACAATGATATTTACCAAAACGAAAAAGGTCTCGGTGAAAATGACCGTGTGTATCTTGTGGCTGCATCAATTATTGCGACCATTGGTATTCCGGGAAAGGTCGGCCCACTCGAAAAATCTAATCTGAAATCTTCCACAGAAACAGACAATACCGATGGGGATATAATCATACGAAAGATCAAAGCCTTTTTAAAAGAGAAACAGCTTCCGCAGGAAAAGAAAGAGTTCATTGTACGAACCCTGCAAAACACGCTGACCACTGAAAACATCAACAAGGTAAAAGATGGGAGCAGCCAGTTAAAGCGAGTATTCACAAAGATTGTCGATGACTTAGGCATCTATTACAAGATCGGGCTCACTACCGATTTCACTGGGAAACTGTTCAATGAGATGTACGGGTGGCTCGGTTTTTCACAGGACAAGCTTAACGATGTCGTTTTAACACCGTCTTATGTCGCAACTCTTTTAGTCAAACTGGCGAGGGTAAACAAAGACTCCTATGTGTGGGACTTTGCTACCGGTTCTGCGGGTTTGCTGGTTGCAGCGATGAATGAGATGCTAACCGATGCAAGAAATAGTATTAAATCACCAGAAGGCTTGTTGAATAAAGAGGTGATAATTAAAGCGAAACAACTGCTTGGGTTGGAGCTGCTTCCCAGTGTTTACATGTTGGCAACCTTGAATATGATTCTCATGGGGGACGGTAGTTCAAATATTCTGAACAAAGACTCTCTAAACGACTTCGACGGTGATTATGGCTTTGGGAACACGAAAGACAAATTCCCTGCCGATGCCTTTATCCTCAATCCGCCCTATTCGGCGAACGGCAATGGAATGAACTTTGTGGAAAAAGCTCTGGACATGATGGATAAAGGATATGCGGCAATCATCATCCAAAATTCTGCCGGTTCTGGCAAGGCAAGAGAGTACAACAAAAAGATTCTTCTAAAACATACGCTTATCGCCAGTATCAAGATGCCGATTGACCTCTTTTTAGGCAAATCCAGTGTGCAGACCAATATCTATGTTTTCCGGGTCAACGAAAAGCACCACAAAGATGAAGTGGTTAAGTTCATTGATTTTTCAAATGACGGCTACACCCGTACAAACCGCAAAAAAGCGAGCAATAATCTCAAAGATACCGACCATGCGAAAGAGCGGTACGAAGAGGTGGTAAACCTTGTTCGTTTTGGAAAAGGCAAGCTCAAATACTTCACCGATAAAGAGTATTACGAAGGGACTATTAATCCTCTGGATGGCGCAGATTGGAACCAGAGTGCTCCGGTCGATACAAGGCCGACACTACAGGATTTTAAGAAAACGATCAGCGATTATCTGGCATGGGAAGTGAAGAACATCCTTAAACAGCAGACAGCGGAGGAAAGTAGCCTGGGAAAATAGATGCCCCACTGAATAAACAACTGGCAGGTGTTCAGTGGGGCGAGTTTACTTTCAAACAGATTTTCAACAAAATTGCACAAGGTAGAAGGCTTAAAAAAGACGATCAAGTCCCAGGTAAAATTCCCTTTGTAATGGCGGGGGTTACCAATACAGGCATCGTAAATTATGTCTCAAATCCTGTGGCTTGCTTTCCCAAAAATTCGATTACCGTAGATATTTTTGGGAATGTTTTTTATCGCGATTATACATTCGGTGCAGGTGATGATACGGGAGTTTATTGGAATGATGAGGTTCAGTATTCAAGAGCAGTGATGTTGTTTTTTTCAATCGCAATGCAAAAATCACTTTCGGGGAAATTTTCATATGGTGAAAAACTAAGAAGTTCGCAAAGCTTTAATTTTCTTATTAATCTTCCTACTAAAAACGGTAAAGTTGACCACGACTTTATGGAACGCTTTATAGCAGAGTTGGAAGCGGAGCGAATAGCAGAGTTGGAAGCGTATCTTTCGGTGGCGGGCCTCAAAGATTACACGCTAAGAAAAGACGAAGTAAAAGCGTTGGATGAAATTCAAAATGTGACGTGGGACACTTTCAAACTTGAAAGTTTGTTCGGAAAATCGACCCGTGGCAAACGCTTGAAAAGTGAAGACAGAATATCTGGTGTTTTGCCATTTGTAACAGCAGGCGAAACAAACGAAGGTGTTTCAGACTTTATCGGCAATATTGTTGATGTTTTTGAAGCAAACACAACAACAATAGATATGTTCGGCTCTGCGAAATTTAGAAACTACAAATATGGTGGAGACGACCACGTTGCAATTGTTCACACAGAAAATTTAGCAAAATACGCTTCTATTTTCATAACTACCGCAATTCACAAATCATCGCATACTGGAAAGTTTGACTACGGTAGAAACTTCTATGCAAAAGATGCTGACGAGTTGAACATTTTGTTGCCGACAGACGGAAAACAACCGGACTACAAACTTATGGAAACTTTCATTTCCGCAATCCACAAATTAGTCCTCAAAGACGTTGTTTTGTATTTGGACAGGAAAATCGAAGCAACAAAAAATGTTACCCGTATGTCCTTGGACGAAAGGAAAAGCACCTGAACATTCGCGCCTTCAGCAATAACCAGAAGCGTGAAGCCCATGAGAGACAGCAGGGCTACGCCGAGAAACACAAGAAACCTTGGATTCACATTGACCTCGAAATGACTACTTGTTCTGAAGCCGTAAAGATGATTCAGGAATGGGTCGAACATAGAGATTTTCTTCGGCTGGTGGAAACGCCATCTGAAGGTTTATCACCTTATTTCAAGGAGCCAATATGGACTTATGGTACAGATGCTGGCCGGTTTGATCACATATATTCTCCTGGCCATTCATTGTCAAAATCAGCACCACGAAAAGGTTTCAGTCAAGCGTCTGAGGGAAATATCCATTAATATCCGCAACGAAATGACCATTGAGGATGTCGTTGCAAATATTGGCGGCGAGATTCATCCCCCGCC